>NZ_VRVG01000034.1:0-44157 GCF_008040085.1 Methylobacterium sp. WL7
GCCCGACCTCTGGGCTGCTATCCGCGAGGCCTTCACCCGCTTCACCCCAGACGAATGCCGCAACTGCATCACCGCCGCCGGATACGAGGACGACTTGGCCGTCGCTACATAAGTGGGAACAGCTCTAGGCACACGCACGGGTTGCTGGAAGTAAGCTCGGTCGGGATCGGGCGGCGAGGTGCGCGGATCCGGAGGCTGGGCTTCCGGGCCCATTCCGGTGTAACAGGCGACGTTCCCCCCGGATGATCCGAGTCGGGCGCGGGTTTCCCGCTCCGCCGTGGATTCGCGTTCCGATGCCAGCTCTCCAGATCCCGAATCATTCATGCGCCACGCCGTCTACGGCCTGCCGCCGATCGACCTCGCCGAGGTCCCCGGTGACGCCGTCCAGTTGTCCCCCCTGATCCCCGACTCTGCCCGGCTCGAAGATCTGGCCGAGGGCAGCCTCGACGCCGCCACCGTGCTGGCGCCCCCCGGCACGATCGAGCGGCGCTACGTTCTCGCTCATACGTTGCGGGCCCTCGTGCCCGGCGGCCGGATGATGGCGCTCGCCCCGAAGGACCGCGGCGGCGCCCGGCTGGCGAAGGAGCTGGCTGCCTTCGAATGCCCCGCGGCCGACGAGCCGCGCCGCCACCACCGGATCTGCACGCTGGTTCGGCCGCCGGAACCGGCCGGGCTCGCCGCCGCGATCGACGAGGGCGGCCCCCGCCACGTCGACAACCTGGCCTTGTGCACGCAGCCGGGCATCTTCTCCTGGGATCGGCTCGATCCCGGTACCGCGCTCCTCTTGGCCAACCTTCCGGCGATGAAGGGGCGGGGCGCCGATCTCGGCTGCGGCCTCGGGATTCTGTCCCGGGTGATCCTGAACTCGCCCGCCGTCACGGCGCTGACTCTGGTCGAAGTCGATCGCCGCGCCGTCGAGATGGCGCATCGCAACGTCGCAGACCCGCGCGCCACGATCGTCTGGGCCGACATCCGGGCGGCCGGGACGGTCCCGGGGAGCCTCGACTTCGTCGTCATGAACCCGCCGTTCCACGACGGCGGCACCGAGGACCAGGCGCTCGGCCGTACCTTCATCGCCCGGGCCGCCGAGGCGCTGCGGAAGGGTGGCACGCTGTGGCTCGTGGCCAACGCGCATCTCCCGTACGAGACCGCCCTGGGGGCGGCCTTCCGCGATGTCGCGGTCAGGGTGCAGGCCGGAGGCTACCGGGTCTACGAGGCGCGCCGATGAAGGCGACGAAGTCCGTCCGACTCGACAAGCTGCTCGCTAACCTCGGCTATGGATCGCGCCGAGAGATCCAGAATCTGGCGCGGGGCGGCGCGATCCTGCTGGACGGCGCGGAGGTGGCGGATGCCGGCGACCGGATCGCCCTCGATCCCGACCTCCCGCAGCGGCTGACCATCGACCGGGCACCGGTCGATCCGCTGCCGGGGCTGTGCTTGATGCTGCATAAACCGCTGGGCGTGACCTGCTCGCACAAGGAGGCCGGTCCGCTGGTCTACGGGCTGCTGCCGGAGCGCTGGCGCCGGCGCGATCCGCCGCTCTCCACGGTGGGCCGTCTCGACAAGGAGACCTCGGGGCTGCTGCTGCTCACCGACGACGGCGCGCTGCTGCACAAGATCATCGCCCCGAAGGCGAACGTGGCGAAGCGCTACCGAGTCGCCCTGGACCGGCCGCTCGACGGCACCGAGGCGGCGACCTTCGCGTCCGGCACGCTGATGCTGGAGGGCGAGGACCGGCCGTTGCTGCCGGTGCAGCTGGAGGTGGAAGATCCGACTCATTGTGCGGTCACGCTGACCGAGGGCCGCTACCACCAGGTCCGCCGGATGTTCGCGGCGGTCGGCAACCATGTCGTGGCACTGCATCGGGACCGAATCGGGGGGCTCGACCTGCCGACCGACCTCCCCGCCGGGGGGTACCGCGTGATGAACGAGACCGACGTCGCGGCGGTGTTTACTGGCCCTTGAAGCACCCTGCCGACTGGATACCGGATTAGTGGCGCGATCCAGCGGGCGCGACCACGGCACCGAGAATCGTCAGGGTTTGAAGACCGATCAATCCGGCTACCCGGCGCACGATCTCGGCACCGGTCTCCGCCAATTCGGCACGCAGATCCGCCCTCGCGACGAGATCGCCCTGGAGCACCTCAGCCATGGCATCGGCCAAACCTTCAGCCCGCTCGGGTGAAAGCTTGGCCTTGTCCCGGATTGTCCGGGCGAACTTCAGCGTATCGAATGCTACGGCAGCCAACGGGGCATTACCAAAGCCTAGTGCGACAGGTTGCAAATGCCTTGAGCCGCCCCTTGCGCGTCACCCGAATCCTTGCATCGGGCGCCGGCCTCTGCTAAGCGCCCGCCCATCCCACACGCGGAGCCGGCCTCATGCCTGAATGAGGCGTCTTCCGGTGGCCGCCCGAATTCTTGGGCGGCTGCATCCCTCCGCGGCGGATCCAACCGGAGAGTACAAAGATATGGCCGTCGATTTCTCTATGCGTCAGCTGCTCGAGGCGGGCGCCCATTTCGGTCACCAGTCGCACCGCTGGAACCCGAAGATGCAGCCGTACATCTTCGGCACCCGCAACAACATCCACATCATCGATCTGGCCCAGACCGTGCCGGCGCTGCACACGGCGCTGCAGGCGGTGAGCGACACGGTCGCCAAGGGCGGTCGCGTGCTGTTCGTCGGCACCAAGCGCCAGGCCGCCGACACGATCGCGGACGCCGCCAAGCGCTCGGCCCAGTACTACGTGAACTCCCGCTGGCTGGGCGGCATGCTCACCAACTGGAAGACCATTTCGGGCTCGATCTCGCGCCTGCGCAAGGTCACCGAGACGCTGGAGACCGGCGGCCCGGGCCTGACCAAGAAGGAGCGCCTGATGCTGTCCCGTGAGAAGGACAAGCTCGAGAAGGCGCTGGGCGGCATCAAGGACATGGGCGGCGTGCCGGACCTGCTGTTCGTGATCGACACCAACAAGGAGCAGCTGGCGATCAAGGAGGCGAACCGCCTCGGGATCCCGGTGGCCGCGATCGTCGACACCAACTGCAACCCGGACGGCATCACCCACATCGTCCCGGCCAACGACGACGCCGGCCGCGCCATCGCCCTCTACTGCGACCTGATCGCAAAGGCTGCCATCGACGGCATCTCGCGGGCCCAAGGCTCGTCGGGCATCGATCTGGGCGCCTCCGAGGAGCCGCAGGCCGAGGAGCTGCCGGCTAACGACGCCGCCGCCGTCACGGTCGAGTCCGACGCGCTCGATCCGGCCGACGTGGCGATGCTCGCCGAGACCACCGAGCATTTCGAGCTGCTCGCCGCTCCGCGCGGCGCGCCGGACGACCTGACCAAGCTTCACGGCGCCGGTCCGCAGATCGTCCAGAAGCTCAACGATGCCGGCATCTACCATTACTGGCAGATCGCCGCGATGACGCCCGAGGAGGTCGCCAAGGTCGATTCCGACCTGAAGCTCAACGGTCGCATCGACCGCGACTCGTGGGTCTCGCAGGCTCGCGGCTTCGTCGAGGCCGCCGCCGCGGTGTAAGCCTTCCGGACCTCGCGGCGCCCCGGTGATCGGGGTGTCGCGGATCCAACCTTATCGGGCCCGGCCGCTCACCCGCGTGCCGGGCCTCTCTCATCCAGACCATACGAAAGGGACCGCCATGGCCAACATCACCGCCGCGATGGTGAAGGAGCTCCGGGAGAAGACCGGCGCGGGCATGATGGACTGCAAGGGTGCGCTCAACGAGACGCAGGGCGACATCGAGGCGGCCATCGACTGGCTGCGCAAGAAGGGCCTCGCCAAGGCCGCCAAGAAGGCCGGCCGCGTCGCCGCCGAGGGCCTTGTGGCCGTGGAGTCCGCCGGCCATCACGCCGCGATCGTCGAGGTGAATTCCGAGACCGACTTCGTCGCCCGCAACGACGCCTTCCAGGCTTTCGCCCGCGAGGCCGCCAAGATCGCCCTCAACACGGACGGCACGCTTGAGGGTCTCCAGGCCGCCCATTTCCCGGGCGCCACCGAGACCGTCTCAGAGAAGCTGCAGAGCCTGATCGCCACGATCGGCGAGAACATGAACCTGCGCCGGGTCGCCAAGCTTGAGGTGAAGAAGGGCGTCATCGCCTCCTACGTCCACAGCCAGGTCGCCGACGGCCTCGGCAAGATCGGCGTGCTGGTGGCGCTCGAGTCCGAGGGTGACGTCGAGGCCCTGTCGGCGCTCGGCCGCCAGATCGCCATGCACGTCGCCGCCACCAACCCGGTGGCGCTCGACGCCTCGGGCGTCGACGCCGCGACCCTGGAGCGCGAGTCCAACATTCTGCGCGAGAAGAACGCCGGCAAGCCGGATCACGTGCTCGCCAAGATCGTCGAGAGCGGCCTGAAGAGCTACTACAAGGAGGTCACCCTCCTGGAGCAGCCCTTCGTGCACGACGGCTCGAAGACGGTCAGCCAGGTGCTCAAGGAAGCCGCTGGCAAGGTCGGCGGCGCCGTCGCCTTGACCGGCTTCGTCCGCTACGCCCTGGGCGAGGGCATTGAGAAGGAAGACGGCCCGGACTTCGCCACCGAGGTCGCTCAGCAGGCCGGCCGCGCCTGATCCTTTTCGGACCTCCGGGTTCAGAAATCCAAGACCCCGTCCGGTGAGAGCCGGGCGGGGTTTTTTATGGACGGGGGCTACGATCTGAACGTCAGCCGCTTGGCCCTTCGCGGGCGGCGGCCGCCTCGACCCGTCCCCTCAACGCCTATCGACCACGGCCCACGAATGGGCGATCATCGCGGCATCTGGTGCACGGTGCCGACGTTCAGCCCGTGCCTCTATGGTGTCTGTGGGTCCAGCATGACCCAAAGGCGCTTGATCCGACCCTCGACGACTTCTGCGATGTCTGAGCCGGTGACAGTGACCGGGCCATCCTGTGGGCCGGCATGCCAGTGCAGAACGCCGAACCCGTGATGCCCGGTGGCAGCGCCATCGGGCACGAAGCGGAAGTTTGGCCCGAACTGCTCGAGGAGCTTGCCGGCGACGGCGGAAATTGCGGCGCGCCCCCTGACGACGTCCGCCGGCTCGTACATGACCGGATCGTCAACGAAGAGCTCATCCAACGCGTGCTCACGCTTGGCGCTGTCGCGTTCGTTGAACACCCGTTCGAGGTTCGCCCGAAGGAGGCGGTCGTAGTCCGGTTCATCTGGCGTCGAGGCAGTCGTTCCGTCCGGCACGGCGCATCCTTTCGCGGTGGCGATCCGGGTTGCGAGCCTATCTTCGGATACGGCGGGTTAGAAGGTCCGGACGGCGCCTTCCGAAGAACTGAAGTGCTTGCTTCGCCCGGGAACGGACGGGCGGATCTCCACCCGTCGCGGAGCATCGAGATGCCGCGCGGGTCGCGGTGGGATCGTCATCCCCGACGCCCCGTGCTGCAGCGCACACGCAGTTCGATACGGCCGCGCTACATGCCATCCATGGCTTTGAAAACCTTTTCCTACCTGATGATCGGCGTGTTCGCGTCCGGTCTGGTCATGACGCTTCTGGGCTCCGTCGGGCTGTTCGCCGGTAGCTGACACGCGACGCCGGCGTGACCGCTTCAGTCATGCCGGCGCTGCATCGACCCAGGCGCGCCCGTCCCACAACCGGACCCGGACGGTGGCGCAGCCCTCCGCGACGATGATGCGATTATAGGAATTCGGCTCGTTGCCGCGCAGCCGCGTCGAGGTCGCCGAGCCGGCCTGAACGGTCAGCAGACGCCTGGGGCGTGATCGGACCAGGGCCCGGCCGAGCATCTCGGGGATAGATCCCTCTGCTTCCGCGTAGCGCGCGTAATGCCGATGCAGGTGCCCGGCGAGCGTCAGCCCCACACCGTACCGGCGGAATACCGCCAGGGCTCGATCCGCGTGCCCGACTCGACGCGCTTCCACGTCCCAGGGCGGCGGCAGGAACGGGTGGTGGCCGACCACGATCTTGAACAAGCGGTCGGGCATCGCCGCGAGACGGACCTCCGCTCGAGCAAGCTGACGGCGGCGGATCACGCCATGCGACCAATCCGGCTCCGGCGCCCAGCGCCGCACGGTGTTGAGGCAGACGATCCCGATCTCGGCGTCCTCGAAACACGGCTCGGTCTCGACCGCGATGGCGTGCCGATAGCGCGTGAAGGGTGACACGAAGCGCTGGACCAGCCGGAACGGCGAGATGTCGTGGTTGCCCGGCACCCCGATCCAGGGCGGTGCCAGACGACCGAGGAAGGCCCGGGCCTGCGCGAATTCCGATGGGCGCGCGGCCATGGTGAAGTCGCCCGACGCCACGATCAGGTCCGGGGCATCGGCGTTCAATTCGTGGACCAGGGCCTCCACCACGGCCGGGTCGGTCCGGCCGAAATGCAGGTCGGATATGTGGCTGATCCGTCTCACCGGTGTTCGACCGTCTGAGGGACGATCACGGTCAGCGCCTGTCGGTGGATTCGGTAGCGCAGCGGCGTGGGGATCAGCATCACCTCGCCGTCGTGCATGACCCGCAGCGCCCGGCTCTCCGATGCGATGGTGAGGTTGGCGGCCGGCAGCCGTTCCACGTCCGGCAGCCGCCGCCAGTCGCCCAATGCGAAGCCGAGGGCGAGGCGGAGGGTCCGCGACAGGGAAAGCTGCGCCAGGACGTAGAGGGTGAGCTGCCCGGCATCCACTGGCGCCCGCACCAGCACGTGGCCGGGCCGCTCGACATAGTCGCCGATCACCACCGCCAGCAGCCGGAACCGCCAGGTCCGCGCCACGCCGTCGATCGTGCCGGTCACGGTCACCCGCGGATAGCGGCCCAGATGGCGCAGAACCCCCAGGATCCAGCGCAGCAGGCTGCGGAGACCGAGGTGCCGGCGGTGCAACTCCCGGTGCCGTGTGACCCGTGCCGGCAGGCCGAGCGCCGAGTTGATCAGGAACGTGCGGCCATTGACCTCACCGACGTCGATCCGCCGCCGGGTGCCCGAGACGAGGGCTGCCACCGCGGCATCGATATCGAGCGGCACGCCGAGGTCCCGGGCCAGGAGATTCAGCGTGCCGAGCGGCAGGATGCCGAGCGGTGTCGTCTTTCCGACGAGGGCGGCGGCCGCGCACGCGATGGTGCCGTCGCCGCCGGCGACAACCAGGGCATCGATATCGGGCTCCGACGCGGCGGCGGCGATCCGCAACGACAGGGGCGCCCCGCGGTCGGCCTCCCCCAGGGGCTCGATCCCGGCCGCCACGAGCTTCTCCCGGATCGCCTCCGGCGTCGTGCCGGACGCCACCGCCCCGGAGGCGCCGTTGATGACGAGTGCGATGCGCATGGAATCCCGGGCGTCCATTCCGATGGCGGGCCCCGCTCCTCTGCCAAAGCTGCACGTCGATCGCGTGTCGGTGGGAAATCGTCCCCGTGATCCCCGCCGGGATCGGCGTCCGCCCCTCGACGCCGATCCCGCGGCTGACGTAGAAGCCTCGCGGGTTCGCGCGATGCGGTGGGGAGCCGGAGATCGAGATGCCGGAAGCGACGCCGTTTCGCCGTATCCTCCTCAAGCTGTCGGGCGAGGCCCTGGCCGCCCCGGACGGCTACTGGCTCCATCCGCCGACGCTGGCGGCGCTCGCCGAGGACATCGCCCGCACCATCGAGTCCGGGGCGGAGATCGCCATCGTGGTCGGTGGCGGCAACATGATCCGCGGCGCCCGCATCTCGGCGGCCGGCTGGATCGACCGAGCGACCGGTGATTCCCTGGGCATGATGGCCACGGTGATGAACTCGCTGGCGATCGAGACCGCGCTCAACGCCGCGGGCGTGCCGGCCCGGACCATGTCGGCGGTGTCGATGCCCACGATCTGCGAGACCTATGCCCGCCAGCCGGCCCTGCACCACCTCGACAAGGGCCAGGTGGTGGTTCTGGCCGGCGGAACCGGCAACCCGTTCTTCACCACCGACACCGCCGCGGTTTTGCGCGCCGCCGAGCTGCGCTGCGACGCCGTGCTCAAGGCGACGCAGGTGGACGGCGTCTACTCGGCCGACCCGAAGAAGGACCCGAGCGCCACCCGCTACGACCGCCTGACCCATGACGAGGCGATCGCCCGCGACCTCAAGGTGATGGACACCGCGGCCTTCGCGCTCGCCCGCGAGAGCCGGCTGTCGATCGTGGTCGGCTCGTTGCATCCGCCGAGCTCGATCGCCGGGATCCTGTCCGGCGAGGCGCCCTCGACCCTTGTGGCGCCCTGACCCGACAGCCCTAGAGGTTTGCGGCACCGGGAAAATTCCGCCATTGAGGCCGCGACTGCCCGTACCGGGCGAGAAGACGACGTCAGATCTGTCGGGACCACGACCATGGCCACACCGGAATTCGACCTCAACGACATCAAGCGCCGCATGCAGGGCGCGGTCGCGTCGCTCTCCAAGGATCTCGGATCCCTGCGGACCGGACGGGCCACGCCCTCGCTGCTCGATCCGATCCAGGTCGATGCCTACGGCTCGTCGATGCCGATGGCGCAGGTCGCAACCGTGAGCGTTCCGGAGCCGCGGCTCCTGTCGATCTCGGTCTGGGACCGTAGCATGGTCACCGCTGTCGAGAAGGCGATCCGCGAATCCGATCTGGGCCTCAACCCGCAGACCGAGGGCCAGACCATCCGGCTGCGCATCCCCGAGATGAACGAGCAGCGCCGCAAGGAGATGGTCAAGGTCGCCCACAAGTACACCGAGGAGGCACGCGTCGCCGTGCGCCACGTCCGCCGGGATGGGCTCGACCACCTCAAGAAGCTCCTGAAAGACAGCGCCATCTCGGAGGACGACGAGAAGCGCCAGGCCGCCGACGTGCAGAAGGCGACCGACCAGTACATCGCCGAGATCGACGGCGTGCTGGCCTCGAAGGAGAAGGAGATCATGCACGTCTGAGGCGAAGGCCGAGACGCGCGTGACCCCCACCGCAACCCCGGTCGCCCGCCCCTCCGGGCGGCGCGAACTCTGGCTGCGCGTCGCCTCGGGCGTGGTGCTCGCACCCGCGATCCTGGCGGCCCTCGTCTATGGCGGTTGGCCCTTCGCGGGGATCTGGCTCGCCGCCGGCATCATTGGCTTCGCCGAGTGGATGGTGATGAGCCGGACCGAACCGCGTGAGGTGCTGATCGCGCTCGGCGCGGCGACGCTCGCCGCCCTGTTGCTGTGTCAGCGCGGCGGCGCGCCCGCCCTCGCCTGCATCGCCGTCCTGCTCCTCGGGGCCGCGGCTTGCGCCACAGTGGCGCGCACCGGATCCGGCCGTCTGCGGGCGCTCGCCGGCGTGCTCGCGGCGGCAGCGATCGCCTCGGTGCCGGTCGCCCTGCGCGACGATCCCGGAATCGGCCTCATCGGCCCCGCGTGGATGTTCGCCGTAGTCTGGTCCACCGACATCGCCGCCTACTTCGCCGGCCGCAAGATCGGCGGCCCAAAGCTCATGCCCCGGGTCTCGCCGAACAAGACCTGGTCGGGCGCCATCGGCGGCCTGATCGGCGCTGTCGCCGCCGGATCGCTGGCTGCGATCGCCGCCGACCTTGCCGGGTTTGACCTGCCGAGCGCCGCATCCCTGCCGGTGGTCGCCGGGGTGAGCGCCCTGGCCTCCGTGCTGAGCCAGGCCGGCGACCTCGTCGAATCCGGCCTGAAGCGCCGCTACGGGGTGAAGGATTCGAGTAAGATCATCCCGGGCCATGGCGGCGTCATGGACCGGCTCGACGGATTTTTCGCGGTGGCCGTGCTGGCCGGGCTCTATCTCGCCCTGCGCGGAAGCGGTCTCATACCGTGACGATGAGGGAGTTTCACCCGTGACCCAGATCGTCACCGTCTTCGGCGCCACCGGCTCGATCGGCCGCTCCACCGCCGACCTGCTCGCCCAGCACCCGGACCGGTTCCGCACCGGCGCCGTCGTCGGCGGCCGCGACGCGGTCGCGCTGGCCAAGGTCGCGCGCGAACTCGGCGCTACCTTCGCGGCGCTCGCCGATGAGAAAGCCGGCCCGGCGCTTGCCGAGGCGCTCTCGGGCAGCGGCATCGCCAACGGGGCCGGCGAGAGCGCCGTGATGGAGGCCGCCGCCCGCGACGCCGACATCGTGGTTGCCGCGGTGAGCGGCGCCGCCGGCCTGAAATCCACCCACGCCGCGCTCCGGCTCGGCCGCAAGGTCGCGCTCGCCAACAAGGAGAGCCTCGTCTGTGCCGGCGACGCCTTCATGCGCGACGCCGCGCGCTACGGCGCCACGATCCTGCCGATGGATTCCGAGCACGACGCCCTGAGCCAGGCGCTCGCCGGCCGGCCGCTGGCGGATGTCCGCACCATGATGATCACGGCGTCCGGCGGCCCGTTCCGGACCTGGACCCGGGAGCGGATCGCCGCCGCCTCCGCCACCGAGGCCGCGGCCCATCCGACCTGGTCGATGGGCATGAAGATCAACATCGATTCGGCCAGCCTGATGAACAAGGGCCTGGAGCTGATCGAGGCGCACCACCTGTTCGGCATCGAGCCCGAGCGCCTGGACGTGGTCGTGCACCCGCAATCGGTGATCCACGGCCTCGTCTACTGGCTCGACGGCGCCGTGACCGCGGAGCTGGCACTCCCCGACATGCGTGTGCCGATCTCGCATTGCCTCGGGCTCGGCGACCGCCTGACCATCGCCCGGGGCCGGCCCCTGGATCTCGTGAAGCTCGGCGCGCTGACGTTCGAGGCGGCCGACGAGGAGCGCTTCCCGTGCCTGCGCATCGCCCGGGCGGCGCTGGCCGCTGGCGGTGCGGCGCCCACCGTGATGAACGCGGCCAACGAGGTGGCGGTGGCGGCCTTCATCGCGGGCCGGATCGGGTTCTACGGGATCAGCGACATCGTCGAGCGAGCCTGCGAACACTTCGCCGGCCCGTACCGTTCGGCACCCGCCGACGTGGACGAGGCGCTGGCTATCGACGCCCATGTCCGGGTCTGGAGCGCCGAGGCGCTGCCGGAGTTGCGCGCGGCCGGCTGAACGAGCGTCGGGGAGGAACCTGCTGCCGGGCTTCGGCTTCCCGTTGACGGGGGGCGGCGGGGACGCCTAACAACGGCGCCATGCGCCGGTGCCTGCCCCAGACGGTTCAAGGCCGCGCGATCATCGGGATGGTCGCGCTCTACGCGCTGTTGCTTCAGGCTTTCCTCGGCTTTGCGACGCCGGCCCGCGCGGTCGGGCTGCCCGGTGCGGTCCTGTGCGCAGAGCACGGATCCGGGGCGCCGGACGACGGGACTGTCGCGCACCACGCCCATCCGTGTTGCACGCTCGTGCAGGCCGGAAGCGTCGCGCTGCCCGTGTCCGAGCCGGTGGTGGTCGCGTGGCCGTTCGCTCCGGCTTCGCGCCTCGCCTGGCGGCCGGAAGCCGAGCTCCCGAAGACGGGCCCGCCGCGCACCGCCACCTCTGCCCGAGGTCCGCCCGCCGCTTGACGATCCCGCTTCCCGATCGTTCAGGCCCGGACCGTTCCCATGTCGATTATTCTGCACGGCGATGCCCCAGTGTTCGGGGCCGTCGCCGCTCTGCGCGCGTCCCGCGAGGCCGTCTATCGTGCCGTGTGGCGCTGGCACTTCTACGCCGGCCTGCTGTGCCTGCCGTTCCTGATCACCCTGTCGGCCACCGGGGCGCTCTACCTGTTCAAGGACGAGATCAACGGCAGCCTGTTCGCCTACCGGACCCGCGTGCCCGTCCAGGCGACGGCGCCGCTCGGGCCGGACCGCCTGATCTTCAATGCCCTGCAGGCCGAACCTGACGGGGTGCTGGTCTCCTATGCGGACCCAGCCTCGCCCGACGCATCCGCGGTGGTCACGCTGTCGGAGGGGGGACGCAAGCGCCTCGTCTACCTCGATCCCTACACCGGCTCCGTGCTCGACAGTGTGGACCGCGACGGCGAGTTCATGATGGTCGTGCGCCAGTTGCACAGCCTCAGCTACTTCGGCGCTTTCGCCAATGCGGCGGTCGAGCTGGTGGCGGGCTTCGCCATCATCCTGGTCGTCACCGGCCTGTACCTGTGGTGGCCGCGCGGCCAGGCCGGTGGCGTCGTCAGCCTGCGCGGTACGCCGCGCCGCCGGGTCTGGTGGCGCGACCTGCACGCGGTGACCGGGCTCGTGGCCGGCGGCGGCCTGCTGTTCCTGGCGATCACTGGATTACCCTGGTCGATCTGGTGGGGGCAGCAGCTCCGGACCTGGTCGAACGCCGCAGGCCTTGGCCAGCCGGCGATCCTGTGGGCCGGCAAACCGGTCTCGAGAGTGCCGCTGCGCGCGCGGCTGCCGGATGCAGGCTGGACCTTGCAGGATGCGCCGGTGCCGCGCTCGCTGCCGGCTGGTAGGACGGCGGAACCGATCGGGATCGACCAGGCGGCGGACATCCTCACTCGGCTTGGGATGCCACGGGGCTACGAGCTCGCGCTCCCGGTCGGGATCGACGGCGTGTATGCGGCCGCCGTCTACCCGCACGACGTCGCGCAGCAGCGGATGATCTCCCTCGATCAGTACACCGGCGACCCTCTGGTCGACGTACATTTCGAAGATTTGGGCCCGGTCGGGCGCGCGATCCAGTACGGGATCGGCATCCATAAGGGAGAGCATTGGGGCCGGATCAACCAGTTCGCCATGCTGGCGTTCTGCCTCGCCACGATCCTGCTCGCCGCCACCGCCGCCACGATGTGGTGGAAGCGGCGCCCGGCTGGCGGACTCGGCGCGCCGCCCTGGCCGCGGGACCGGCGGGTGGTCGCCACCGTCGCCCTGGTGATCGCCGGCCTCGGCGTGCTGTTTCCCCTGACCGGCCTCGCGATCCTCGGCATGCTCACGATCGATTGCGCCGTCCAACTGGCTCATAAGCGCCGGACCGCCTGACCCAGACCGGCGGGCTCGACGCCCGTGGCGACCAACCTCACGCATTCCGGCACGCGTACCCGGTTCCTCGGGATCGGGCTGATCCTGCTCGCCCTCTGGGTGCAGTCGCTTGCCCCAATCGCCGCTCTGCGGATGGCGTCTGCCGCACCCGGGATGCTGCCCGGGGCGATCCTGTGCGGTCACCCGGCGGGAGACGACGCGATCAGCGCCTCCGTGGAGCAACCGGTCGCGCCTCCGGCCTGTGAGGTCTGTCGGCTGTGCTGCGCCGGGATCGTCCCCCCGCCCCTACCGCATAGCCCCGACGTCACCCAGCCGCTGCGCTGGATCGCGGTGGCATGGCCGACCCCGCCCCCGTCGCGGCCGAACGCGTCACCGCGCGTCACCGGCCAAGCCCGGGCGCCGCCCCTCATCGCCTGATCACGTGCGCTCCCGTGCGGCGACGGCGCCGTCCGGTCCCAAGACCGATCAGACGAGATTTCAGGATGTTGATCCACCAGAATGCCGCGCGGTTCGGCGCGTTGGCCCTGCTGCTCGCCGGCGGCACCCTCCCGGCCTCGGCGCAGCAATCCGTCACGCTGGATGAGCTTTCCGTGGAGGGCGAGGCCAATCCAGGCACCGGACGAACCGCCATCGCGCCACCCTTCGGCATCGCCGCTCCTCCTGGCTCGGCCCCGTCGGTGATCGAGCACCCGGTCGGCCAGGTGGTCACCGGGATCGGCCGCGGCAACACCATCGCCGACCGCCCGGCGACCAGCATCGGTTCGGTGCTCGCCAACAGCCCGGGCGTCACCGTCCGCCAGGGCAACGGCGGGCGCGACGTGATCATCTCGATCCGGGGAAACAATGCCCGGTCCACCGGGGTGATCAAGAATACGGTGGTGCTGGAGGACGGCTTCATCCTCACCCAGCCCGATGGCGCGTCCCGCTTCGACCTGACCGAACCGCGGGCCTACAGCCGCATCGACGTGTTCCGCGGGCCGCAATCGCCCCTGTTCGGCAACTACGCCACGGGCGGCGCCATCGCGTTCCGCACCCGCACCGGCCGCGAGATCGACGGCTACGAGATCGGCACCGACGCCGGCAGCTTCGGCTACCTCAACACCTACTTCACCGTCGGCAAGGCCAGCGGGCCATTCGAAATCAGCCTGTTCGCCAGCGACGTCCGCAGCAACGGGTATCAGGATCATTCGAGCTTCAACACGCAGACCATCAATCTGCTCGCCAGCTACACGCCGACGCCGGACAACCGCTTCACCCTGAAGGTGATCAACAACACCCTCGATACGAATCTGGCGGCGCGCTCCTCCCTGGCGCAGTACCGGATCAATCCGTACCAGCGCGGCTGCGCGGCAGCTGCGACCGCTGCCCCGGGGTGCACGACTTTCAGCTTGTTCCGCAACGGAGCGTTCGGGGCGACCGTACCGGTCACCGCCGACGAGGGCGCGTTCGGCCGGAAGGACCGGCGCACCGTCGCAGCGGCGCGCTGGGAGCACGACATCGACGCGTTCACCACCTGGCGCACGCAGCTCGGCTTCGACGAACGCAACTTCAACCAACCATTCTACACGACCTCGGGCCGCGGCTCGTTCCCGGCCTGGAACTTTCTGACCGACCTGACGCGGCGCGGCGACCTGTTCGGCCTGCCGGCGGTAGGCTACGTCGCGCTCGCCTACAACACGATCGACAACCACAGCACGACCTACAACCGGGCGCCCTATGGTGGCCCCAGACTCGGGGCGCTGATCGGCGTCCAGGACGCGGTGCAATCAAACCTCGGCGGCCGGGCCCGGCTGGAACTCAGCCTGTCGGACCGCTGGACCGGCGTGCTGGGGATCAGCGCCGAGGGCACCGCCATCACTGGCCGCAACCTCGCCTACAGCTACACGGCCGGGGGGGCGACCCGGACGGTGGCGGATGCCGGCCGCACCTTCCTGAACGTCGCTCCCGAGATCGCGCTGGTGTATCGGCCGGACCAGGCCTGGGCCTTCCGCGGCCGGGTCGCCACCGGGTACACCACGCCGGCGGCCAGCAACCTGTTCGTCACGTCGGCCGGCCTGCCGGGCAACAACACCCAGCTCCAGACCCAGGAGAATCTCGGCTTCGACCTCGGGGCGGATTGGAGCCCGACCGAGACTCTGCGTCTCAGCGTGACTGGCTTCTACGAGTTCTTCCGCAACGAGCTGGTCTCGCAATCGCCGGGCGCGGGCCTGCTGTCCTACACGTTCAACGCGCCGGCCTCCGAGCATCGGGGCCTCGAGGTCGGGGCCGACTGGGCCTTCGCGCCGGGCTGGCGCGGGGTCCTGGCCTACACGTTCGATGACCAGATCTACACGCGCTATACCGAGCAGTTGAGTGCCGGCAGCCTCACCCGCCGGTTCGACCGGGCGGGCAATCAGATCCCCGGCGTACCGGCCCACCAGCTCCTGGCCCGTGTCGGCTACGACGTGCCGGCGGGGCCGCTTGCCGGACTCGGGGCGTTCATCGAGACGGTGGTGCAGGGCGATTTCTACATCGACAACGCCAACTTGCTGAAGGCGCCGGGCTTCGCGATCGTCAACGCCAACGTGCACTATGCGACGGAGCTGACTGGCGGCTACGCGAAGCGGCTGAACCTCTACCTTGAGGTGCGCAACCTGTTCGACACGACCTACGCCGCATCGGCCCAGAATCTCGCCAACTCGCTCAGCGGTACGACGGGCCTCCAGAACGGCGCCGCCGTGCTGGCGACCACCACGGGATCCGTGTTCGCGGGTGCGCCACGCAACATCGTCGGGGGGATGCGCCTGGCATTCTGATAACCGCGTCCAGGGCTCAGCCTTGGTGGCGTGGGCAACCGTGCCGTAAGTTCTCAACCGGGCGTCGGGGGGAATCAGGGTTTGGGTCGCGATGGCGGAAGCACCGGCGCGGTGATCGGATGAGGCGGCGTAGCGTCCTTGCCGGGTTGTCGTGGGCCGCTGCGGGCTGTCCGCTGGCTGCGCGGGCCGAGGAGCAGGCACGGGTGACGGCGCTCTGGCCGTTCGTGGAGGGCGGCACCGAAGGCCACACCCTCTCGGCCGTGTTCCGGGCGGCCCTGCGCGATCACGGCCGCGCGGACTTGCGCGTCGAGGACCGCTGGGGCGGCGCGGACGTAGAGCATACCCGCGTGTTGGCGGCCGAGATCGTGCGGTCGGAGCCGCGCGTGATCTTCGCGTTCCTGAACGCGCAGCTCTCCGCCGTGTCGTCCCTGACCCGAACGATTCCGATCATCTTCGTCGGCGCCTCCGATCCGGTCGGGTCCGGATACGTCGCCAGCCTGCAGAGGCCGGGCGGCAACATCACCGGCTTCACCCTTTACGAGGCATCCCTGGCCGGGAAATGGCTGGCGGCCCTCAGGGAAGCGGTGCCGACGATCCGGCATGTCGCGCTCCTGTCCAATGCCCACACGGAAATCCGGCGCGGCAACTTCTATTCCGAGGCGCTCCGGACGACGGCCGCCTCCCTCGGCATCGAGACGGAGGTCGTCATGGTCAGCCATGCCGACGCGATCGACCCGCTCGTCGCGGACCTCGGTCGCCGGGGCGATGCGGGGCTGATCGTGGCCCCCGGGACGTTCAGCGAGGCCAACGGGGACCGCATCGTCGCCCTGACGGCCCAGCATCGCGTTCCGGCGGTGTTCGCGATCCGGCGCTTCGCACATCGCGGCGGCCTAATGTCGTACGGTCCCGACCCGGCGGACGCCGTGCGCCGCGCGGCGGCCTACGTGGATCGCATCCTCCACGGCGAGAAGCCCGCGATCCTGCCGGTACAGGCGCCGACGAAGTTCGACTTCATCGTAAACCTCAAGACGGCACGGACCCTGGGACTGGAGATCTCGTCGGTGCTGCTCGCCCAAGCGGACGAGATCGTCGAATGATGCGGGTGAACCCTATCGAGGCCCCCGCGGGCCTCGAGATCCGGGCCCGACGCTTCCGTCTGCCGCTGGCGGCGAAGTTCGCGGTCGCCTTCGTGGGCCTCGTGACCCTGGTGCTGCTCATCAATGGCGTGGTCGATCTGCTGCTGAATTACGGCGACGCCAAACGGACCGCGATCGAGGTTCAGCGCGAGAAGGCGCACGCGGCCGCCGAGCGGGTCGAATCCTTCATCTCCGAGATCGAGAGCCAGATCGGCTGGACCACCCGGGCCGAGTGGCGCCGCATTTCGCCTGAGCAGCAGCGCTACGACTTCATCCGACTGCTCCGGCAGGCGCCCGCCATCACGGAGGTCGCCTATCTCGATCCGAGCGGTAGGGAGCAGCTGCGGGTCTCGCGCCTGGAACCGGATGTCGTCGGCAGCGGCAAGGATTTCTCGACAGCGCCGCGCTTCACCCGGGCGCTCGCCGAGAAGGTCTGGTTCGGCCCGGTCTATTTCCGGCGGGGATCCGAGCCGTACATGACCGTATCGGTGGCCCATGCCGGACGCGACCCAGGCGTGACCGTGGCCGAGGTCAACCTGAAGCTGATCTGGGACGTGGTCAGCAGCATCCACAACGGCGCGGGCGGCTACGCCTTCGTGGTGACCGCCAGCGGACGGCTGATCGCGCACCCGGATCTGAGCCTCGTCCTGCGGGACACCGACCTCTCGACCCTGCCGGAGGTCGCGACCGCCCTCGAGGCCCGTCGGACCGGCGCCAATCCGGACACGACGGATTACGAGATCACCACCGCGTTCGACGGCGGTTCGGTACTGGCGGCCCACGCAACCATCCCGCGGGTCGACTGGATCGTGTTCGTGCAGCTGCCGTTGGGCGAAGCGATGGCGCCGCTCTATGCTTCGGTGGTCCAGACCCTGGCGCTGATGGGTCTCGGCGTGATGCTTGCGACGGTCGCCGGGACCTTCCTTGCCCACCGCTTGGTCGTGCCGATCCGCCAACTCGAGGACGGCGCGGAACGCTTCGGGTCCGGTGACCTGTCGGAGCGCATCGTTATCCGCACCGGCGACGAGATCGAAACCCTGGCGGACCGGTTCAACCTGATGGCGAGCCGCGTCCAGGAATCCTACGAGACCCTGGAAGCCAAGGTCGAGGAGCGGACCCGCGACCTCAACAGGTCCCTCGACGACCTCCACAAGGCCCAGGACCGGCTGATTCAATCGGAGAAGCTCGCCTCCCTGGGGCAGCTCACCGCGGGGATCGCCCACGAGATCAAGAACCCCCTGAACTTCGTGAACAATTTCGCGTCCCTGTCCTCCGAGCTGGTCGAGGAACTTCAGGAGGCGCTTCAGCCCGTCGCGCTCGATCCGAAGATCCGCGAGGAGGTCGACGAGATCGCCGATCTGCTCAAGGGCAACCTCGGGAAGGTCGTGCAGCACGGGAAGCGCGCCGATTCGATCATCAAGAACATGCTGCTGCACTCCCGCTCCGGATCCGGCGAGCACCGCTTGGTCGAGATCAATGCCCTGGTCGAAGAGAGCCTGAACCTCGCCTATCACGGGGCACGGGCGGCGCAGCCAGACTTCAACATCACCCTGGACCGCAATCTCGATCCGGAGGCCGGCGTCGCGGATGTCTACCCGCAGGAGTTGACGCGCGTCCTCTTGAACCTGATGTCGAACGGGTTCTACGCCACCGAGAAGCGCAAGGCCGTGGAAACCGAACCGGGTTACGAGCCTATCCTGTCGGTGACCACCCGCGATCTGGGAGAGAGCGTCGAGATCCGCGTGCGCGACAACGGCACCGGCATCCCCGACAGCGTCAAGGCCAAGATGTTCGATCCGTTCTTCACCACCAAGCCAGCCGGCGAGGGTACGGGCCTCGGCCTGTCCCTGAGCCACGACATCCTGGTGAAGCAGCATGGCGGGGCGATCGACGTCGCCACGGAGGCCGGCCAGTTCACAGAATTCACGATCACGCTGCCGCGCGACGGAGCGAAGGCCGCGCAGCCGATCGTCGTCCCGGAAAAGAGCGAGCCATGAACGTCATCATCCTCGTCGTGGACGATGAGCCCGACGTCACCGACCTGTTCCGGCAGCAGTTCCGCCGCGAGTTGCGCGCCGGGCGTTTCGCAATGGAATTCGCGCATTCGGCTCCGGAGGCCCTGGCCTGCGTGAACGCCTCGGACGGGGCCAGCCTGATCCTGATGTTCTCCGACATCAACATGCCGGGCATGACCGGGCTGGAACTCCTGCCGCTCGTCCGGGCCGCGCGCCCCGACGTCCCGGTGATCATGATCACCGCCTATGGCGACGCGCAGACGCGGGAGAAGGTCTTGTCCGGCGGCGCGGCGGATCTGATCACCAAGCCGATCGACTTCGACCTGCTGCGCGGCGAGATCGACCGCCGCCTGGCCTCCGTCGCGGGGACGGCATGACCGGCGAGGTGCCTCCGGCCAAGATCCTAGTCGTCGACGACGAGCCGGATCTCGAGGCGCTGATCACCCAGAAGTTCCGCCGCCAGATCCGCGACGGCCAGGTCCGGTTCCTGTTCGCGCATGACGGCAACGAGGCCCTCGGGGTGCTGGCTGAGAACCACGACGTCGACATGGTCGTGTCCGACATCAACATGCCGGGCATGGACGGGCTGACGCTGCTCGCCAAGCTGCAGGAATCCGATGCCAAGCCCTCGACGATCATCGTCTCGGCCTACGGCGACATGGCCAACATCCGCACCGCCATGAACCGCGGGGCGTTCGATTTCCTCACGAAGCCGATCGACTTTTCCGATTTCGAGACGACCATCGCGCGGACGCTCCAGCATGTGGCGACCCTGCGCGAGGGGCGCCGGCGACAGGTGCTGGCCGAGCGGGCGCACGCCGCCCTGGCACGCTACTTCTCGCCCAACCTCGCCGAACGTCTGGCCGGCGACGCGTCGGGCCTGGAACTCGGCGGCGCGCGGCGCGAGGTGGCCTCGCTATTCACAGACATCGCCGGGTTCACCAGTCTGGTCGAGAGCCTGGACCCGACCCAGCTCGCAGAAATTCTGAACGGCTACTTCGCCGAGATGACCGATCTCGTGTTCGCGCACGAGGGCACCGTCGCCAAGATCGTTGGCGACGCGATCCACGTCCTCTTCGGGGCGCCCGGCGACCAGCCGGACCATGCGGCCCGGGCGGTCGCCTGTGCGCTCACCCTCGACACCGCCTCGGAGGCTTTCCGGGCCCGCTGGCGGGACCGCGGGATCGAGATCGGCGCGACCCGGATCGGCGTTCATGCCGGGCCGGCCATCGTGGGCAATTTCGGGGGCGGCCGGTATTTCGACTACACGGCCTACGGCGACACCATCAACACGTCCGCCCGTCTCGAGAACGCCAACAAGGCGTTCGGAACGCGGATCTGCGTCAGCCAGAGCGTGGTGATCCGGACG
Organism: Methylobacterium sp. WL7; assembly: GCF_008040085.1. Taxonomy (NCBI): domain Bacteria; kingdom Pseudomonadati; phylum Pseudomonadota; class Alphaproteobacteria; order Hyphomicrobiales; family Methylobacteriaceae; genus Methylobacterium; species Methylobacterium sp. WL7. Next base: position 20,118 of record NZ_VRVG01000034.1, read on the forward strand.
GAGCAGTTCCGCGGGCGCCCGGTCGGCGATCTCGTCCTGCGCGGCAAGCAAGGGGCGCTGCGCGCGTTCGAGCCGCTGACCGAGACGGAGTACGATGCGGCGATGCTGGACCGTTATCTCGATGCCTTCGCCAAGCTGGAGGCGGGCGAGGCCGGCGCCATGCCGGCCTTCGCGGCCCTGGTCGGGCTGCGCCCCGACGATGCCCTTTCCGCGTTCCATCTCAAACGCCTGCTCAATGGCGCATCGGGAGCGCGCATCGAGGTCCGCTGAGACCGATCACGCCCTCGACCCGGCGGCCGCGATGGCCGACACTCGGGACACGTTTCTCCGTCAGTCGAGCAACCTGCGGGATGGTCCGTCCTTCGAACAGCCGGCGGTGCGACCGCCTGCCGCCAAGCCGTCAGGGAACGGGCGGATGAGGCGACGCGACCTCCTCTTGGGTCTCGGCGGCGCGGTCGCCTGGCCCGCGGCCGGCTGCGGCCAGTCCCCGGCGCGCCGCCGCCTCGGCGTCCTCCTGGTGTACGACGAAGGGCATCCCGATATGCCGATCATCATCGGCACGCTCAAGGACAGCCTGCGGAAGCTCGGTTGGATCTGGGGTCAAAACCTCGACGTGGACCTGCGGTACGGCGACGGCGACAGCTCGAAGATGCGCCGCCAAGCCGACGAGATTCTGGCGGCCAAGCCCGATCTGGTCTTCGCGCAGGGCGTCGTCGGGACGACGGCCCTGCAACAGGCGACCACGACGACACCGGTGGTGTTCATCCAGGCGCAGGATCCGGTCGGCGGAGGTCTCGTCGCCAGCCTGTCGCGGCCCGGCGGAAACCTGACAGGGTTCACGAATTTCGACTATACGTTCGTCGGCAAGTGGCTGCAGCTCCTCAAGGAACTCAGCCCCGGCGTGACGCGGGCGCGCGCCATCATCAATCCGGATTACCGCACGCGGTTTGCCGGCTACGGCGCCGAGCTCGGGCGGATCGGCCCCGAACTCCACATCCAGGCCGAGGTCAGCGGCGTGCACGACGCGGCGGAGATCGAGCAGGCGATCATCACCTTCGCCGAGGAACCTCATGGCGGTCTGATCGTGCTGCCGGACGCGATCACCGGCGTCTACAGCCGGCAGATCATCGACCTGACCGCCCGGCACCGCCTGCCCGCGGTCTACGCCTACGCGGCCCAGGTCCGCATGGGCGGGCTCGCCGCCTACACGACCAGCGTGGCCCGGGACGTCCAGCAAGCCGCCGGCTACATCGACCGGATCCTGCGGGGGGCGTCCGTCGGCGACCTGCCGGTGCAGGCGAGCGAGCGCTTCATGACCCTGATAAACCTGAAGACGGCCGCCGCGCTCAACCTGACGATCACGCCGTCGCTGCTCGCCACGGCTGACGAGGTGATCGATTAGCCCAGACTGTGGGGCTCAGGCAGCGCCTGACGACCCATGAACCGCTCGATACCGCGTCGATCGACACGGGGTCTCCGGACGCATCCGTATCTCGGCGACGGGCGCGCTGAACGCAGCACAATCGTGAACGGCACCCGCCGGTCTCGTGGTGGTCTTCCAGCCGATTGTCCTGGACGGAACCCGCGTGCATGAGAGATTATTCCGGTTAGCCGCATCGTCCTGCGAGGCCGACCGAGAACACGGCGACTGACTATGGAGACAGTGATTGCGTTTCCGGCATCGAACCACATTTCCCTGAAAGCGTTCTCGCTCCGCACCAATAAGGAAGTCCACATGAAGGTAATCTCTGCGACCGTTCTAGGTCTAACGCTCCTCAGCGCCATGGCCCCGGCCTTGGCGCAACCCTACGGCGGCCGCGACTACGGCTACGACCGTGGTGACTATGACCGTCGCGACCGGGACTACGATTCGCGGGATCGCCGCGATTACGGGCGGGACTATGATCGCGCACCGCGCGGCGGACGGGGTGATTACGCGTTCGACGAGATGGAGTATCTGCGCTGTAATCCGGACGTGCGCCGCGCTGTCATCAGCGGCCAGGTGAAGTCCGGCCTGTATCACTACCGAAAAGTCGGAATGGCCGAAGGCCGGCGTCTCAGCTGCTGACCGGCGTTGGGGACGCTGCGCTCCATGAGCCGGCGGATATAAAAACGCGTCCTCTCATCACAGGACGGGCTTTCGGCCTGGGACAACCGCGTCACCGCGGAGTCCGAGGCCGTTTTGATCAGCGCCACCTTCGGGATGTGGAACGGGACGCCCGAATAAGCTCGATCGTTACTTGCTGCTTCCGCCGCCGCCGCCGCCCTGCGGTACGGCTCGCTCGGGCTGATTGGCATTCCCGGCAGACGAGGAGCTGTTGGACCGCGTATCCGCCGGCTGACCGGTCGGCGACGCCGTCACGCCGGCGTTGCCACCGGTGGTGCTGCTTTGCGGCGCCACGACGCCCGGCGTTCCAGGAGACGCGGGCGCCGTGGCGGGGGCCTGTGCAGAGGCTTGCCCGGCGAGGAAGAGGCTGGCGACGGCCGCAGCCGTGAGAACGCGAGTGTGCATTGTTTATCCTGATTGACTGAAGTCTTCAGAAACGCGCTAAGACGCCCAACGGTTCAAAATCAGGTGCGACAAGCAGAACGCGCAGTAAAACCGCCACCGCGCGTTGGACGGTTTCTCCCAAATCCGCAACTGGGGTGAATCTCACAGGTCGGAGCGTCTACGGCCAAGCCGCCTCAGATCAGATTGACGGTGCCGTGTTCCTTAAAGGCTTTCGGACAATCGTTCTCGTCCACCAGTTGCTGGGCCTCCGCCAGCGTCAGGTGGCGGTCGGCAGCCAGCACTGCCAAGGTCATCCACTGTCTCGACGTGTCGCGCTCCTGCTTCCTCGGTCAGCGACGCGGCACGCGAAGGGTTCGAGAGCAAGAAAAACCCCGCGCGGCAGATGCCGGCGGGGCTGAAGGAAAATGACGCTCGGTGCGTTACGCCGGCGACTGATTGCAAGATAGCAATACCAGACGCGGCAGTAAAGCTGCTGTGATGACAAACCGAACTAAATATTGGCCTCAAATTTTTTGCGGGTACCACGGATTGTTAGGATCATGATGATGCCGAAAAGCTCATCTCCGGCGCCTCATTTCGATCCTTCGATCATGCGTTCCGTCAGGACTGGGCCTTCAGGTAGGCGATCACGTCGTTGATCTTCTTGTCGTCGGTGAAGCCCTGGAAGATCATCTTGTTTCCGGGCACCTTCGTCTTCGGGTTCTTCAGCCACTCGTGAAGGTTGGCCTCGTCCCAGGTGATGCCGGAATTCTTCAGCGCCGCGGAGTAGTTGTAGCCTTCGTAGGTGCCGGCCTTGCGCCCGACCACGCCCTTGAGGTCCGGGCCGACGCCGTTCTTCTGGAAGTTGTGGCAAGCCTTACAGGGAGCGAACGCCTTCTCGCCGGCAGCCGCATCACCGGCCTCCTGGGCCTGGGCCGAAAGCGGGATCAGGGCGGCGAGAACAGCGCCGAGAACGAAAGAACGCATGGATTTCCTCTTCGGCCAGGCGGGACGGATGACGATGCGAAGCCTGACGCAGTGAGGTGTAGACGTCCGCTCAAGCCGCTTAATCCACCGCCCGGCTGGAACGCCGATTAAAATTATTCAAAGTCGAGATGCAGAAAACTCAATGCGGCAAGCGGGCGGGATCAGCACGATCGACCAGCCCGAACCGCTCCGGCAGCTTGCCGTCAAAGACCGCAACACCGAGCGACAACCCGCGATCCGGCATCGAGAAGATCGGGTAGTGGTACAACTTGCCCAAGAGACGCAGAGCTAACCGCCGCTCGCGCTTGGCCTTGCCCAAAGATGTGAAAAATGCGCCGGTGGCGCTCCCAAGGGGAATCGAACCCCTGTTTTCGCCGTGAGAGGGCGACGTCCTAGACCGCTAGACGATGGGAGCTTTCCGGCGGCGCGCAGGTGCTATAGCCACGCCCCGCCGGGGGAGCAAGGGCCTTCTCTCGAGATTCCGCACGGATCGGTGCGGCGGGGCGCAGATTGGGGTCGTGGTGGACGCAAACGACGAAGAGCGGGTCGGGACCGTGGCGGATGGGGGAATCCGGCTCGATCGGGCGCTGGTGGCGCTATTTCCGGATCTCTCGCGGGCGCGGCTCCAGGGTCTTGTGCGCGCGGGCTGCGTGCGCCGGGACGGCGCAGAGGTACGCGACCCGTCCGCAAAGGTCGCCGCGGGAGCACAGATCAGCCTTGATGTGCCGCCGGCTGCGGATGCCCAACCCGCGGCCGAGGCCGTGAACCTGGTGATCGCCTACGAGGACGACGACCTCGTCGTGATCGACAAGCCGGCCGGGCTGGTGGTGCATCCGGCGCCGGGTCACGAGAGCGGAACCCTGGTCAACGCGTTGCTCGGCCATTGCGGCGCGAGCCTGTCGGGGATCGGCGGCGTGCGCCGGCCCGGCATCGTCCATCGCCTCGACAAGGACACGAGCGGCCTGATCGTGGTCGCCAAGAACGACGCGGCCCATCAGGGTCTGACCGCGCAGTTCGCGGATCATGGCCGGACGGGTCCGCTGGAGCGCGCCTACGCAGCCCTGGTCTGGGGGGTGCCACATCCGCGGGCGGGAACGATCCAGGCGAGCCTGGCCAGGTCGCGTCACAACCGGGAAAAGATCGCCGTGGTCTCGGAGGAGGCCGGGCGGCACGCCGTCACGCATTACACGGTCGCCGAGACTTACCCGGAAGTCGCCCTCGTGCGCTGCCGCCTCGAGACGGGCCGAACGCACCAGATCCGCGTCCACCTCGCCCATCGCGGCCACCCGCTCCTGGGCGACCCAGTCTATGGCGGTGCGTTCCGCACCAAGGCGGCGCGGCTGCCTCCGGAGGCGCGCGACGCGCTCCTAGCCCTCGGGCGCCAGGCGCTGCATGCGGAACTGCTGGGCTTCAGGCACCCGCGCACCGGCGAAACACTCCGGTTCGAGAGTTCGATCCCGCCCGATATCGCCACGCTGGTGAACGCCCTCGCGAAAGCTTGAGCGTTCAGGATCGGGGAGGAAACCGTAACCCCGTCGCGTGCGAAAGGTCACGGCGAGCCGCGTCAGATCGTGACATGGTACGACCAATCGGCCGGTCGCGCGTTGATGGCAATATGGGGGTGCCCAACCGCTACCGGTCCGTCCGACTTACCCGTATGACATGGGGGGTCGGGAGGGTCGGCTCAAGAGCGGCCCGAGTGGACGGCACTGTTGCCCGTCGCGTCCGCCCGTCAGGGGGACAAGAGTCCAGGAGAATGCCATGGCCGGTACGCTGCCCGTGCTCGCCAATGAAGGTGGCCTTTCGCGCTACCTCGACGAGATCCGCAAGTTCCCGATGCTGGAGCCGACGGAAGAGTTCACGCTGGCCAAGAGCTGGCGGGATGCCGGCGACCGTGAGGCCGCGCATCGGCTCGTGACCTCGCACCTGCGTCTCGTGGCCAAGATCGCCATGGGCTATCGCGGCTACGGCCTGCCGATCGGCGAGGTCGTGTCCGAGGGCAATGTCGGCCTGATGCAGGCGGTCAAGCGCTTCGATCCCGACAAGGGCTTCCGGTTGGCGACCTATGCCATGTGGTGGATCAAGGCGGCGATCCAGGAATACATCCTGCGCTCCTGGTCGCTCGTGAAGATGGGCACCACCGCGAACCAGAAGAAGCTGTTCTTTAACCTGCGCAAGGCGAAGGGGAAGATCTCGGCATTGGACGAGGGTGACCTGCGGCCGGATCAGGTCAAGCAGATCGCGACCCGCCTGGGCGTACCCGAGCAGGACGTGATCGACATGAACCGGCGCCTGTCCGGTGACACGTCGCTCAACGCCCCCCTGCGCGAGGAAGGCGAAGGCGAGTGGCAGGACTGGTTGGTCGATAACGCCCCGAGCCAGGAGACGGTGCTGGCTCGTGAGCAGGAGGGGCAGAACCGCCTCTCGGCCCTGCGCGACGCCCTCGGCGTGCTGAACCCGCGGGAACGGCGAATCTTTGAGGCCCGGCGCCTCGCGGATGATCCGATCACACTGGAAGACCTATCGGGCGAGTTCGGCGTCTCCCGGGAGCGTGTTCGACAGATCGAGGTTCGAGCCTTCGAGAAGGTGCAGGAGGCGGTGAAGCGCAACATCGCGAACCGCGAATTGCCGCGTACCGGCATCGAGGCTCACTGAACCGACAATCCGGCGCGCGGGCATGCGCGCCGGAACGTCCCGGCCACGATTACTGCCATGCGTCGAACGCGTTTTGCATCACCTGGGCGCCGGCACTGCCCTTCTCAAAGGTGAGCACCGCGCGCTTGCCCGACGTGTAGCGGACCGCCAGATCGAACCAGTTGCGGTGGAGCAGCAGATCGGTGTTGCGATCGACGTCGTTCTGAAGTGACGACAGACCGATCAGGAACAGGTTGTCTCGGACCCGCACCGGCAAGCCGGAGACGGGCGAGCCGCGGCCGTTTTCATCGTCCTTGGCCTGAAGCAGGCCGACATCCTGCACCGTCCGCCCCGTCCCACTCTGCTGGCTGAAGGCGAGGCTCACCGTATGTGAGGCCGGCAGCGTCGCGTCGAGGTTTCGCTGGATCGTCATCACCAGCGTCAGCCCGGCATCCGGGATCGTCACAGTCGCGACCACGGCGTTCTGGAGCGGTTGTCCCTGCTCACCATTCACCGTGTCGAGCCTCCAGGTCACCCGGCCGGTCGTCCGCGTCGGCTGCGCGTTGTCGGTGCCCGTCCCTTCCTCGATCAGTTCCGCGCGCTGGGCGATGGCTAGGTTCGGCTGAGCCGGTGACGGCGCGACCCGCGCCGGCGTGCCGTTCTCGGCACGTGGAGGTGTCCGCGTTGCGGGAGCGGACTCGCCGCCGACCCGGTCGCCGAACTTGGTTTCGCTGTCCGTCTGTTGTGAATCGGCGGTTTCGGTCACGCCGGACGGCAGGTTCTGCGGCCGGTCGCGAAGCAGGAAGGCCGCCACCGCGATCAATCCGATCACGATCGCCAGAACGCTCCCCACGAAAGCGTTGCGCAGGATGCGCGAGCGCCCCGACCGCGGCGGCACGACCTCGATCCGTGGACGCTGGCGGCCGTTGCCGCTCTCGCCCACTGCCGCGGCGAGGTCCGCATCATCCTCGGTGTCGGGGGCCGAGTCGGCCTCGGGTCGCAGTTCCTCTGCGGTCGCGGCGGCCGGCGACGGCCCTGGTCTGCGCGACGAGATCGCGATCGGCGCGTCGCGTGGCTCCGGCTCCTCCAGGGCGGCGGGTGCGAAGGGCGGCGGCGCTGCGGGTAGGACCGGCTCCGGCGCCTGAACCGGGATGGACTCAGGGGACGGGGATGGCGGCGACGGAACGGGCGGCGCCGGCTCCGGGATGTCCGCGGGCGGGTCCGGTCGTGGACTCGGCTCCGGCTGGGGGATCACGGCGTCGTTGGCGGGCGCCGGAAGGCCCCCGTGATCGACTTCGAGCCGCTCGATCGCGGTATCGAGCGCCCGGCGTTCGAGATCAATATCCGCTTCTGAGAGCGGGGGGTCCAGCGAACGGAGCTGGCTGATCAGGGCGTTGCGGGCGCGGTCGTAGACCGCCTTGCGCAGGGCGGGTGATCGGTCGGGCAGCGCGTCGAGCGCGCGTGCCAGAAGCGGGTAATAATCGGCCATGTTGCCCAGGTCCGCGCCTTCGGCCGTCGCCCGGCAGGACCGGTCGATGGCCGAGGACCGACGTTCGTTCCCGAACCGACGATCGGGATCGGCCGCCGGCCGGTTATGTCTGCCCGCCGCGCGGATCGGCACCCGCGAGTCGGTTCCTCCGATATCGTACCGGGCGGTCGATCCCTAAGACCGACGCCCGCCATAGGCTGGTTCTAGATCAAGCGGACGCGGGCTGGATACATGCCGAACAGCAGAAAAGGTGCGTCATCAACGGGATAGGGCTTCAGGCCTCAATCCTCGAAGGGATTCTGCATCAGAATGGTGTCGTCGCGCTCGGGCGAGGTCGACAGCAGCGCCACCGGAGCCCCGATCAGCTCCTCGATCCGGCGGACATACTTGATGGCCTGCGCCGGCAGATCTGCCCAGGACCTCGCGCCCGCGGTCGTCTCAGACCAACCCGGAATGGTCTCGTAGACCGGCTCGACCCGGGCCTGCGCGGCCTGGCTCGCCGGCAGGTGGTCGATCGTCTGCCCGTCGAGCTTGTAGCTGGTGCACACGCGGATCTCGTCGAATCCGTCCAGGATATCGAGCTTGGTGAGCGCGATGCCGTGGATGCCGGAGGTCCGCACGGTCTGGCGCACCAGAACCGCGTCGAACCAACCGCAGCGGCGCTTGCGGCCGGTGTTGACGCCAAACTCGCGGCCACGAGCGCCGATGGTCTCGCCGATCTCGTCGTGCAACTCGGTGGGGAACGGCCCCTCTCCGACCCGGGTCGTGTAGGCCTTGGCGATGCCGAGCACGTAGCCGATCGCGCCCGGGCCCAGGCCGGACCCCGTCGCGGCCTGGGCCGCCACGATGTTCGAGGAGGTGACGAAGGGATAGGTGCCGTGATCGACGTCGAGCAGCGCGCCCTGGGCGCCCTCGAACAGGATGCGCTTGCCGGCCCGGCGCTGGTCGTCGAGCAACCGCCAGACCGTGTCGGCGAACGGCAGGATTTTTGGGGCGATCGCAGTCAGTTCGGCGAGAAGCGCCTCGGCATTCACTTCGTCGATGCCAAGCCCGCGCCGGAGCGCGTTGTGATGGGTCAGAACCCGCTCGATCTTGGCCGGCAGCGCATCGATATCGGCGAGATCGACCACCCGGATGGCGCGGCGCCCGACCTTGTCCTCGTAAGCCGGCCCGATGCCCCGCTTCGTGGTTCCGATCTTCAGGCCGGCATTGGCGGTCTCACGGAAATGATCGAGTTCGCGGTGGAGCGGCAGGATCAGCGTGGCGTTATCGGCGATCCGCAGAGAGGCGGGCGACACCTCGACGCCCTGCGCCTTGATCCGCTCGATCTCGTCCACGAGGTGCCAGGGATCTACCACGACCCCATTGCCGATCACCGAGAGCTTGCCGCCGCGCACGACCCCGGATGGCAGGAGCGCCAGCTTGTACGTCACCCCGTCGATGACGAGCGTGTGGCCGGCATTGTGGCCGCCCTGGAACCGGACGACGATGTCGGCTTGCTCGGAGAGCCAGTCGACGATCTTGCCCTTGCCCTCGTCGCCCCACTGGGCGCCTACAACGACGACGTTGGCCATGCCTGCCTGCTTACCCGCGACGGAAACCGGGACGGAGCAGCCCACGGGTGCGGGCTGCGTACGTCGTGAGCCGTTTCCGCGATCCGCGCGGCGAAATCAAGCAAGGCTGCCACATGGCAGCCCGCACGCTCTGCGGAACGCGCTTATTTCGCCTCGGTGCCGGAGTTCCGGCCGGGGAGTTCCTGCGGCTTGATCACCGGCATCGAACCGGTCTCGTCCGGCTTCACAACGGTGCCGGTGGTGCCGGTCTCCGGCGGCTTGATCACGCCGTCGTTCTTCTGGAGCTTGTCGCTGAGCGACTGATCCTTGGGCGGCGCGTCGGCGCTGGGGCGGACGCGATCCGGCGGCGTCTGGGTCGACGGCGGCAGAGCCGGATCGGTGTCCCGGCCCTTCAGCGGAGCATCCGGGTTCTGAGCATAGGCGGGAACAGCAAACAGAGCCGCCGCGAAAGCGGCGAGCAGGATCTTCCTCGACAAGGTTGGTCTCCCCTCTTGGAACACGCGTTCCGAGAGCAACAGACTTGTGTCGGATCCGTTCCTGTTTGCTGCGTGGCGCGGCCAGCTCAACCCTGACAAGCGGCCTCGACGTAGAGTTCGCGCAGGCGCCGGGTCAGCGGACCGGGACGGCCCTCGCCGATCGACCGGCCGTCGATCTCCACCACCGGCATCACGAAGGCTGAGGCGCTGGTGTAGAACGCCTCCTGGGCTTCGTAGGCCTCGGCGACCGAGAACAACCGTTCCTCGACCTTCAGGTCGGCCTCGCCGGCGAGCTTCAGCACGGAGGCCCGGGTGATGCCTGGCAGCAGCGCCGTCGAGAGCGGCCGCGTGACGAGGACGCGCTCGCGGCTCACGATGAACGCTGTGGACGACGAGCCCTCGGTCACCGCCCCGTCCTCGACCATCCAGGCCTCGGCGACCCCGGCCTCGGCGGCCTGCTGCTTGGCGAGAACCTGCGCCAGCAAGGCCACCGACTTGATGTCCCGCCGCTTCCAGCGCAGGTCCTCGACGGTGATGACCCGGGCGCCGGTCTCGGCGAGCGGGTTGGCCAGCACGGTCTTGGCCTGCGTGAACATCATCACGGTGGGCTCGGTCCCGGCCTTCGGGAAGGCGAAGTCGCGCTCGGCAACGCCGCGGGTGACCTGCATGTAGACGAGTCCCTCGCGGACGCCGTTGCGCGCAACGAGCTCGGTCTGCAGCTTTTCCCATCCGGCCGCGTCGTGCGGGTTGCGGATGCCGATCTCGCCCAGCGAGCGATCGAGGCGCGCCAGGTGCGCGGCGTTGTCGACGAGCTTGCCGTCGATAATCGCGGAAACCTCGTAGATTCCGTCCGCGAACAGAAAGCCGCGGTCCATGATCGGTACGCGCGCCTCCTCAAAGGGGAGAAATGCGCCGTTGAGGTAGACGATGCGGGGAGCGGTCACGGATTGCCTTCCTATGTTCGTCACGGGCCCAAGCAGGATTCGTGCAGCGGTTTCAGGCTGCGCCGAACACGCGCGCAAAGATCGTGTCGACATGCTTGAAGTGATAGCCGAGGTCGAAGCATTCCTCGATCTGCTCGGGGGTGAGCGCCGCGGTCACCTCAGCATCCGCCTTCAGCAGAGCCAGGAAGTCACCCTCCCCGCGCCAGACGGGCATCGCGTTGCGCTGGACCAACCGGTAGGAATCCTCGCGGGACACGCCGGCCTGGGTGAGTGCCAAGAGCACCCGCTGCGAATGGACGAGGCCGCCGAGGCGGTCGAGGTTCTTCTGCATGTTGGCCGGGTAGATCAGCAGCTTCTCGATCACCCCGGTCATGCGGGCCAGCGCGAAGTCGAGGGTCACGGTGGCATCCGGGCCGATCATCCGCTCCACGGAGGAATGCGAGATGTCGCGCTCATGCCAGAGCGCGACGTTCTCCATGGCCGGGACGACGTAGCCCCGAACCATCCGGGCGAGGCCGGTGATGTTCTCGGTGAGCACCGGGTTACGCTTGTGCGGCATGGCCGAGGATCCCTTCTGACCCTCGGAGAAGAACTCCTCCGCTTCGAGCACCTCGGTGCGCTGCAGGTGGCGGATCTCGATGGCCAAGCGCTCGAGCGACGAGGCGACGACGCCCAGCGTCGCGAAGAACATCGCGTGGCGGTCACGCGGGATGACCTGAGTCGAGACCGGCTCGGCGGTCAGGCCCATCTTCTCGGCGACGTACTGCTCCACCCGCGGATCGATGTTGGCGAACGTGCCGACCGCCCCCGAGATCGCGCAGGTCGCGACCTCCTCGCGGGCCGCGACCAGGCGACGGCGGCTGCGCTCGAACTCGGCATAGGCCTGCGCAAGTTTGAGCCCGAAGGTCACCGGCTCGGCATGGATACCGTGCGAGCGTCCGATGGTCGGCGTGAGCTTATGCTCCAACGCCCGCGCCTTGAGAGCGGCCAGCAGCGCGTCGACATCGGCGATCAGGATGTCGGCGGCGCGCACGAGTTGAACGTTGAGGCAGGTGTCGAGGACATCCGAAGAGGTCATGCCCTGGTGGACGAAGCGCGCCTCCGGGCCGACGATCTCGGCGAGGTGTGTGAGGAACGCGATGACGTCGTGTTTCGTCACCGCCTCGATCTCGTCGATACGGGCGACGTCGAACGCCGCGTCCTTGCCCTTGGCCCAGATCGTCTCGGCGGCCGCCTTCGGCACGACGCCGATCTCGGCCAGCGCCGTGGTGGCATGGGCCTCGATCTCGAACCAGATCTTGAAGCGGCTCTCGGGCGACCAGATCGCCGTCATCGTCGGGCGGCTGTAACGGGGGATCATGGGAGCCTCGGCACGGTCCGGAATTCGTGCGTGGCCGGTAGCATGTGCCGGCCCGGCCGCTCAATGCGGTTCACGCAGGCCGGCGCCACGCCGGAGCATGACGTCTGATGTCGATCCCGGTCAGGGCACGCGGACCCAGCCCTGCCCCATCAGCCGTTCCTGCGGGCGGAACCGGGACTTGTAATCCATCTTGCGCGAGCCCTCGACCCAGTAGCCCAGATAGAGGTAGGGCAGTCCAAGGCGACGGGCGCGCCGGATGTGGTCGAGGATCATGTAGGTGCCCGGCGACCGCCCGGCCTCCTCCGGATCGTAGAACGAGTAGACCATCGACAGACCGTCCGCGAGGACGTCTGTGAGGCAGTAGGCGAGCGGCGGCCCGAACCCGCGCCCGGTGATCGCCGTGTCCGGACCGCGCCGTCTGTACGACACCAGATGCGTGTCGACGTGGCTGTCCTCGATCATCATGGCGTAGTCGAGCACCGTCATGTCGACCATGCCGCCATCGCCATGGCGGGCGTCGAGGTAGCGGCGGAAAAGAGCGTACTGCTCAGAGGCAGGCCGATTCGGTTCCGGCGCGCCGATCCAGTCGTCGTTGCGCGCCAGGATTCGCTTCTGGCTGGCGGTCGGCTGGAAGTCGTCGACCACGACCCGCACCGAGATGCAGCCGCGGCAGGTCTCGCAGGCCGGGCGATACGCGATGGTCTGCGAGCGGCGGAAGCCGCCCTGCGTCAGGATCTCGTTGAGGTCCCGGGCACGGCGCCCGACCAGATGCGTGAACACCTTCCGCTCCTCCTGGCCCGGGAGATACGGACACGGCGAAGGCGCGGTCAGGTAGAATTGCGGAGTGTCGCGCGGATGGCTCGTCACGCTTGGTCTTGGCCCTGCACCGGGTGGTCCTCGCGGCGCCGGCGTACCAATGTACAGGCGACACGGCCGGGCTCAATGCCCCCGGCCGCTCGCCGCATGAGAATTTCGTCGCGCCTCCGGGGTCTCAGCGGGCGTGAACGACGGCCAAGCCGAGTAGCAGGTCGTGGCCCAGGCGCCGATCGGCGCGCATCAGACCGAACGCGACATCGAGGCACCACAGGAGGAAGGTCGAGACCGCGACGTAGAACAGCAGCGCGTGGACGGCCGCGCTGATGAAGTCCACGGGGCCGCCGCGCTCAGGGGCGACCACCCGAAGGCCCATCAGACGCTGCCCGATGGTGCTCTGTTTGGCTCCCCCCACCGTGATGGCGCTGTAGATCACGCCGCTCGCTGGAAGCACCGCGAACAAAGTCCAGCCCAGCCCGAAGGTCACCACGCCGATGACCGTGATCAGCAGCGTTAGCAGGGCGGTAAAGCCGAAGATGAACAGGATATCGAGCAGATACGCGACGGTGCGGGCCCCGAGGCTGGCACGCACGAACGGGATGGGCAGCGAAGCTGTGTAGCCAGGGGCCTCGTAGCGCTGCTCGGCGTCACCGGGTTGGGGATTTTGCATAAGTGTCGCGTCCTGCAAGCGAGGCGGCCTATCGAGACGTGGGTGCGGAAAGCGGCCGCCGCAAGAGCGGATTCGCGCGCTCAACGCTCCGCGGGATCATCGGCCTCCGCGTCCGGCGTGTCGAGGTAGAACCGCTTCAGCAGGTAGAGCGAGGGGCCGGACAAGCTGCTCCCCTCGGTCGCCAGCCCGATGAGCGTCGCGCCGGCATCGAAGCGGCAAGTCAGCCAGTGCTGACGGTTTCCTTCGGCATAATCGACCCGGACGGTATCCGCGGCCGGCCCCGGCGCGGCGCGCAGCAACCGGATGCCAGGCTGTGGCGCCACCGCCGGCAGGGCGCGCCGGCAGGTGGCGACCCGTTCCCGGCGGAGCGTATCCTGGCAGGCCGCGAGCCCCCCTAGGAAACCCGCCGTCACCGCCGCTCCGAGGAGCCAGCGGCGCCCATGCCTCACCGGGCGTTGCGCAGGCGCTCGGCGACCCGGGGCGCGTGGTAGGTCAGCACCCCGTCGGCGCCGGCGCGCTTGAAGGCGAGGAGAGCCTCCACCATCGCGCGGTCGCCATCGAGCCAGCCGTTGCGGGCCGCTGCCTCGATCATCGCGTACTCGCCGGACACCTGATACGCGAAGGTCGGCACCTGGAACTCGTCCCGTACCCGCCGGATGATATCGAGATAGGGCAGCCCCGGCTTGACCATCACCGAGTCGGCTCCCTCTGCCAGATCGAGCCGGACCTCGTGCAGAGCCTCCGCGGAGTTGCCTGGGTCCATCTGGTAGGTGCGCTTGTCGCCCACCAGCGCCGCCTGGGTGCCGATCGCATCGCGGAACGGCCCGTAGAACGCGCTGGCATACTTGGCCGCGTAGGCCATGATCTGCACGTCGAGGAAGCCGGCCTTGTCGAGCCCGGCCCGGATCGCGCCGACGCGCCCGTCCATCATGTCAGAGGGGGCGATGATGTCGGTGCCGGCCTCGGCCTGGATGAGGCTCTGCTCCACCAGGATCGCCACCGTTTCGTCGTTCAGGATCGCGCCGTCCTTCATCAGCCCATCGTGCCCGTGGCTGGTATAGGGATCGAGCGCCACGTCGGTCATCACGCCGATTTCGGGCACCGCCCGCTTCACGGCCCGCACCGCGCGGCAGACCAGATTGTTGGCGTTGAGCGCCTCGGAGCCGGTCGGATCGCGCAGCGCAACCTCGGTGTAGGGGAAGAACGACACCGCCGGGATACCCAGCCGCGCCGCACGCTCCGCGTCGCGCACGATCTCGTCCACGGAGAGCCGCTCGACTCCCGGCATCGAGGCGATCGGCTCGCGCCGGCCCTCGCCCTCGATCACGAACATCGGCCAGATCAGGTCGTCGACCGTGAGCGTATGCTCACGCACCAACCGCCGCGACCACTCCGCCTTTCGGTTGCGGCGCGGGCGCTGCGTGATCTTCAGCACGTCCGGACGCGCGCTCTCGCGAGCGGCCTCCAGGGCGATCGGGCGCGGCTCTGGCAAGATGTCTGACATGCGGCTTCGGTATCGTGCGCGCGGTGAAGCGTGGGTCGCGCGGCGCATCGGCGCTGGGGCTTCCGGACTAGCACACCGTCCGGGCACGGTGAAATCAGACCGTTGACGCAGGGCGCCGGAACGGATTCAACCCAGCATATCCCCCATCAATCCCGGCCTCCCGACGATGCATCGGCTTTTCTCACCCACGGGCGCGCTGTAATGCCCGGCTCCTTCCCGATCCGGCGCAAGGGTGTTCGGCCGGGCGACACGCCCACCGACCGGATCGAGCGCGCGCCGGGGCCGGCCCCCGGAACATGGGACACGGTCCTCGTCTGGTTCATGCGGATCACGGCGCTGTTCTGGCTAGTCAAGAGCATCGCGTCCTGGGCGACGATCCTCGACGTCATGCCAGATTCGCGCCCCTTCGAAATCGAGCCGTTCGGCCGCCAGGCCGCGATCGTCTACTTCGCGGTGGTGGACGCGTCGGCGGCCATCGGCCTGTGGCTAACGAGCGCATGGGGCGGCGTGATCTGGTTGCTGGCCGTGACATCCGCGATGACGCTCGCGGTGTTGACCCCGCAACTCGTCCCGATGCCGGTGCCGTTGCTCGTATTCGGCCTGACCGTCGTGCTGATGTACTTCATGCTGTCCTGGCTGGCCGCGCAGGAAGCACGGTGAACGAACCGTTCTGATCTTCGCTTCAGTTTGTCTTTACCGCGAAGAGTAAATCGGGAATTCATCCTGTCGCTTAAATCGCCTTTCATTCCCGGTACGTAGCTTAGCCATCATCAGCGGCACCGCATCGAACGGGCGCCGCGGCAACAGACGGTGAGGCAGACGATGAAGACCCAGAGCGCCCGTGTCGCGAAGAGCGAGGCCCCCGAGGAGACCCCGTCCGCCAAGGGCTCCTACCTGGAGGCGCTTCACCTAGTCGAGCGGCTGCACCGCCGGCTGCTGGATGTGATCAAGGACGAGTTCGAGCGCCGCGGCCGGGAAGACGTCAACAGCGTCCAGGCGCTGCTTCTGTACAACATCGGCGACAAGGAGCTGACCGCGAGCGAGTTGCGGACGAAGGGCTACTATCTCGGCTCCAACGTCTCCTACAACGTCAAGAAGCTCGTCGAGGCCGGCTACCTGCACCACGCTCGCTCGAAGACCGACCGACGCTCCGTCCGAATCAGCCTCACCGAGAAGGGCCAGCAGGTCCACGAGATCATCCAGGGGCTCTACGACAAGCATGCCCGCACGATCGCGCCGATCGGAGGCATCTCGGACGACGACTTCGGCCGGCTGAATACGGCTCTGGGCCGTCTCGAGCGCTTCTGGACCGACCAGATCCGTTACCGGCTCTGATCCGAGCGGCTCAGAGGTTCAGGAGGCTGACGATCCCGGCGATGACCGCGTAGGCGAAGCCCGCATTGATGGCGACGCCGAAGACGCCGATCACCAATCCGCCCATGACGACGAGGCCGTCGCGCTCGACGAGGCCGAGACCCACGAGGCAGACGGCGAGCCCCAGCGGGATCTGCCCGACGATCGGCGCGGCCACGATCAGCGCCAGCGCCAGCGCCAACAGGGCGATCCCCATCCCGCGCATGCCCAGCGCGGTCTCGAACACGCTGACGCGCGGACGCGACCAGCGCTCCAGACGCCGCAGGATCGGCACCGCCCGGGTGACGGCGCGGCGCACATCGGTGAGCGCGATCGATCGGCCGAGCAGGATCCGGGGCAGCCACGGCGCCGACATGCCGGCCGCGATCTGAACGGCCACGAGCAGCAGCAGGAGCCCGCAGATCAGCGGGATCGGCGGCGGCATCGGCAAGCAATTCGGCAAGCCGAGCAGAACCACGAGCAGCGCGAAGGCGCGATCCCGCAGCACTGCGACGATGTCGCCCACGGTGAGGCGCTCCCCCTCCTGGCTCGCTAGCACAGTGAGGACGTCCGACGTTCGTGAACCGGCAGTCAAGGATCCGCCAACCTTCGCTGTCCTGGCGCGGGCTCTAGCCGAGATCACCCGGCAGGCCAAGCGCGTGGCTGCCGCACGGACCTGTTGCTGCGGCACGGTCGAGGATTCATACCTAAGGTAACGCCAATCAAACTCGAAGCAAATCTTACGTATGTCAAAGCACATCTTCGATGCTGTGCATTTCGCCGGCAGCACGCCTGCGCAACTCGAGATAATTTTCCAGTGAACCTACGGTAAAAATTACTGCGCTCTACGTCGTTCAGCAGTAGGTTTACGGCTTCGCCACCGAGGGCGGATCCGTGTGCAGGAGCAAAGCCTTCGCGATCGGCCGGAGCAAGCCGCTCGGAGCCTCCCTGGTGGCCTCGCTGTTCGCTGTGCAGGCTCCTCCGGCATGCGGCGGAGAGATCGATGCGCTGCTGTTCGGCAGCCTCGACGCCGGCGCCGCGACATTCCTGACCGTCGGCGCGAAGCTCGCGCTCGGCCCTCTCGATCAGGACGGCTTCGTCATACTCGCGAGCGTCGGGAGCGGTCGTCAACGCGAACGCGGCGCATTCGGCCTTCCGCGCACGCGCTACACGTTCATCGCGGCCGCGGTTCTCGGTTACCAATGGTTCTACGATTGGGGAACGACCGCAATCTTCGCGGGGCCCGAAGGCTCGATGGAGATGCTGGCCGACCCGCGCGCCGTAACGGTCTCGCCAGCCGCGTATGGCATGCGCCTGCACGCCGAGATCTGGGCACGCCCGACCGAGAACACGCTCCTCCAGGCGACCGCTGTCTCCGGCTCGACTCGCGTCAGCTTATGGACACGACTCGCCTGGGGCTATCGGATAGGTGGCGCCTATCTCGGCCCGGAGATCAGCGCGTACGGAGACGAGACGGGCTATCGAAAATGGAATCTCGGCTTGCACGCGACCGATTTTGCCATCGCCCGCTACAGCTTCCGTGTGTCGGCCGGTCTTCAAACCGAGACGGCTTGGCGAAGCGCCGCACCCTACGTGGCGTTGGCGGTGTGGTCGCCCTGGTGAACGCGCTCGGATTCGAGGGCGCCGAGGAAGCGGCTCGCATCCTCACGGATCTCGGCGCGGCGCTGATCACTCATGCCTCGGAGGGTCCGATACGGCATCGCCATGCGCGGGTTTCCAGACAGCGTGTCAGCGTTCTCGATCAGGAAATTCCAGTACAGGTAGTTGAACGGGCATGCGTCCGGCCCCGCCTTGACCTTTACGTCGTAGGCACAACGCGCGCAGTAATCCGACATCCGGTCGATATAGGCGCCTGAGGCCGCGTAGGGCTTAGAGCCCATCACGCCCCCATCGGCCCACAGCACCATGCCGTGCACGTTGGGCAACTCGACCCATTCGTAGGCGTCGGCGAACACGATCAGGTACCATTCCTCGACCTGTGCCGGATCAAGGCCGGCGATCAGGGCAAAGTTTCCGGTTACCATCAGGCGCTGGATGTGATGGGCGTAGGCGTGGCGACGGGTATCCGCGACCACGTTGGCGATGCAGTTCAGCTTCGTCTCACCCGACCAGTAGAACCACGGCAGGTCCCTGCCGGCATCCAGAGCATTGGTCTCCCGATACTCCGGCATGCGTGCCCAGTAGACGCCGCGGACATATTCCCGCCAGCCGAGGATCTGCCGGATGAACCCCTCGACACAGTTGAGCGGCGCGGTCCCGTCTCGATAGGCCCGTTCGGCGGCCCAGCAGACTTCCTCGGCAGTCAGCAAGCCGGCGTTGAGCGGTGGCGATAGCAGCGCGTGGTAGAGGTACGGCGCGCCGGCCTTCATGGCATCCTGGTAATCGCCGAACGTGGACAGGCACTGTTCGATGAAGTGCTTGAGGGCGGCTAGCGCGTCGGCCCGCGTTACCGGCCAGGAAAAGGTCGCGAGGTCGCCGAAATGGCTGGCGAACTCGCGCTCCACCAGCGCGATGGCCTCCCGGGTAATCGCGTCGGGCTGGAACCCGATGCGGTCCGGTAGCCGGTGCCCCTTCGGCAGACGCTTACGGTTGTCGGGATCGAAGTTCCAGCGGCCGCCGACGGGCTCGCCGCCATCCATGAGGAGGCCAGTCCGACGGCGCATGCCGCGATAGAACGTCTCCATCCGAAGATGATGACGCCCCTCGGCCCAGCGGGCGAAATCCATCCGCGGGCACAGAAAGCGGTTGTCGGACCGGATCTCCACCGGGACGGGCAGGGCCTCGCGCCAATCCTGCATCATCTCCCAGACCCGCCATTC
This sequence comes from Methylobacterium sp. WL7, assembly GCF_008040085.1. Taxonomy (NCBI): domain Bacteria; kingdom Pseudomonadati; phylum Pseudomonadota; class Alphaproteobacteria; order Hyphomicrobiales; family Methylobacteriaceae; genus Methylobacterium; species Methylobacterium sp. WL7. Next base: position 39,253 of record NZ_VRVG01000034.1, read on the forward strand.
GCCGGGCTCGGTGACGACGACGGAGGTGGGCGCATGGCGGGCCACCGCCCGCTCCAGCTCGCCCGTGAAGCTGCCGGTGTTACCGAGATCCGTGAGGCGGACGTAATCGACCGCGACACCCTCGGCCTCCAGTTCGGCACCGAAATGGCGCATGGCGGCGAACAGGAAGGCGATCTTCTGCTTATGGTGACGGACATAGGTCGCCTCGTCCCGCACCTCGACGAGCAGGACGACGTCGCGCTCGGGATCGAGGTCGAGCAGGCTCGACACCCGCCGGTTCAACTGATCCCCGAGGACGAACCGCAGGACGCCTCCGGCTTCTCGTGTGGGCTTCATGGACACCCCGTCAGCCCTTCGTGCGCAGGTTCGCGCGTCCGCCATCGACCCCGATCACCTGCCCGGTGATCCAGCCGGCCTCGTCCGAGACCAGGAAGGCCGCGAGTGAAGCGATGTCCTCCGGGCGTCCGAGACGCTGGAGCGCGTGCATGGTGGCGATCCCCTCAGTCAGGGTCTCGTTGCCGGTGATGGCCGCCGCCAGCGGGGTCCGGGTCAGAGAGGGCGCGACCACGTTGATCCGCATCTGCGGTGCCAATTCGGCCGCGAGCGACAAGCCGAGCCCCTCGACGGCACCCTTTGCCATCGCCACCAGGTATGCGCGGGGAAACCCTGGGCCACGGCAACCGTCGAGAACAGCACGACCCCAGAACCCGATTCGCCGGCGCCGGACTTGAGTGCGGCCGCGGCGGATTGCACGGCCGAGAAGGCGCCGAGCGCATTGATGCGGAAGTCGGTCTCTACATCGACCCGAGTCAGCCGCCCGATCAGCCGCAGGTTGATGGTGCCAACCGCGTAGACCAAACCCGCGAGAGAGGGACCGACCGCCTCGCTGACAGCGGCGAAGAAATCGCGGTCGCCGACCGTGAAGGTCGTATCGCTGAGTTCGTCGGCCGCTTGCACCAGTCGGTCTCCGTCCCGAGCCGCGAGATGCAAGGCGTAGCCACGCGCCCGCAGGGCCCGAGCAGTCGCCAAGCCGATGCCGCCCATGCCGCCGTAGATCAGAACCTGTCGCACGCACGGGCCTCTTGCTACCCAACCTGGCCCGGACAAAGTAAGGCCGGTTCCGTCCCCGGGCAGGCGGCCGGCTCACTCGCTCCACGTGCACAAGGTCGCAGGCGGCAAGCATGAAGTTCGCGTTCGCCGGCATCGATTTCCTCGGCGGCGTGTTCGAGGGCCTGGTCGAGGCCGGCTGGAAGCCGGTCAAACTGTTCACCCGGCCCTGTGACGGCGTCTACGATCACAACGACGTGCTGGTCGCCCGCGCCCGTTCGCTGCGCCTGCCAATCCAGTTGTCACGCATCCGAGAGCGCGACATCGAGGCACTCCAGGCCGAGCACGGCAAGGATTGGGCGTTGGTGGTGGCCGGCTATCCCTGGCTCGTGAAGGGCTGGCGCGGCCGGGCCGCCTACGGGCTGAACATCCATCCTTCGCCGCTGCCGACCGGCCGCGGGCCGTACCCGTTGTTCCGGGCGGTATTGGACCGGTACGAGACATGGGGTGTCACGGCCCACGTGCTCGCTGACGGGTTCGACACCGGCGACATCCTGGCTCAGGAGATCTTTGGCCTCGACGAGGCCGAGTCCCATGAGACGGTTCTCGCCAAGTGCCAGATGGTGGCCCGGCGTCTCGCGTCAGGACCAATCGGCAAGGACCTTCCCGCACTTTGGCGACGCGCCGAGCCGCAGGGCGACGGGTCGTACTGGCCCCGCGCTACAGACACCGACCGGACCCTCGATTTCCGCCAGGATGTGGGATCGATCCTGCGCCGGGTCCGGGCCTTCGGCACCGTCGAGACCATCGCCCGGCTGGGGGACGCGCGGGTCTACGTCGCTGCGGCCGAGGGCTGGCGCGAAAGCCACCCGCACACGCCGGGTGCGGTGGTGCACCGCCATCGCCGGCACGTCGTGATCGCCGCGCTGGACGGCTACGTGCAGATCACCCGCTGGTCGCCGGTGCCGCTGGCGGAGGCCGCGCAGGTCGGGCGCTGATATCGCGCGTTGTGGCGAGCTGGAACGCATTCGTGACGGGCGGTGTTTCCGCCGGTCCTGGACGTCACGGAGCCTCACATGTCGACACGCGCAAGCCTCGCCGCAGCCCTCGGGCTTGCCGCGCTGTTCACCGGATCCGCTTTCGCGCAGGGCGTGATCGTGGATCAGGACGATTTCGGTCCGGACGACGAGGTCGTCGTGCGCGACTACATCGTGCGCCGTTCGGTCGGCCCGGGCCCGATCGTCGGATCGATTCCGCTGCGGCCGGGTACCATCGTACCGGCGGACGTTGAACTCGCGCCGTTCACCGATACGCAGAACCCGCGCCTGCGCCGGTACGGCTACTTCGTAGCCCCCGGCGACAAGGTCGTGGTCGTGGATCCGGCGACCCGCGCGGTGGTGCGCATCTTCGACCGCTGAGCCCGAACCGGCGCCCGTTCGCCTTCCGGTCGCCGATCCGCTAACACCCTGGTGCGAATGATCAAGAAAAGCGCCAGGGGGAAACACATGAAGGCCAAGCCATACGTGGTTTCGGGCGAAGCGCTCCTCGTCTCGGTGCTGCTGCTCCTGTCGGGGGCGATGCTGTTCGAGTGGATGGTGATCTCGCCCGACAGCCCTGTCTCCGCGCTCCTGCGCGTGATCGGGGCCGCCGCTGCGGCTTTCGTGGCGATCCTGCCCTTCCGCCGGGCCTGAGCACTGCGCTCACCAGTCGCTGAGTGCGGCGCGCTTCCAGCGATTGGCGGCGACGCAGCGGTACTCGAACGCCTCGTCCCAGGCATGATCGCCCGGCGAGCAGGTCTCACGGCTGCTCCGCGGCGGGTTCGGTGACGTCTCCCGGACGGAGGCGGCCTGAACCCGTCCCCCATCGCTCACCCGGAACACGGGACCGTTCCCGGTCCCGTAGACCAGATCCCGGCCATCGAAGCCGAAGGTGCGCGCGAAGGCACCATCACGGTTGCCGTCGAGCGCGATCGACTGACCCGCCCCCAGCAGGATCGGCACGCCGGTGAAACGGCCGGCCGCGGTGTCGATCCCGATCCCGTAGGTGCCCTCCCCCTGGAACGAGAAACCGCGGTCGGTGACCGAGCCCGGGAGGTTGCCCAGCAGGACGCCGTAGCCGGTATGGGCGCCCGGGACGCCGCCCGTGGAGATCTGCAGGCCGACCCGTTGGCGATTGCGATCCGTCGTCGGCGATTGCGCGGACACGTCGATCTCGGCGCCGATGCAAGAGGCGACCGGATCGGCCTCCTGGGTCATGTCTACGCAGTTGAAGTTTCCGGCCCAGGACGGCCCCACCGGTCCGATGCCGTTGGGCTCCTTAAAGATCGTGCCGTTGACGGCAACGTTCTGCGCTCCGGTGCTGGCCAGGCTGCGGTTGTGCAGTTCGCCCGTGATCGTCCATTCGTAGCCAGCATTCTGCGGGCCCGACGATCCAAGCGCCCACAGCGCCTTGTAGGTGTGGCCCGGCTCCCCCGACCCCTCCGGGATGTGCCGATCGACCCGCAACGTCGAAGCGGGATCGAAGCGCCCCGGCCGATTCCAGAGGAAGGCGTGGCCGCCATCAAGGCCCGGCAGGCCGGTGCCCTGGACATCGCGGGAGAACCCCGTTGGCCAAGACGGGGGCGCTGCAAGGATGGGGACGCCGCCGGGCGCTTCGGCGCGGATGGCGGTGGGCCAGACGGCCCAGAGGAGACAGGACAAGGCTGTGAGGCGGGGGCGGATGCGCATGGATCGTCTCCGGAGGCCCCCTGGGGGCGGGGGTGTGTCGAGGTTGTGCGCGGAGCCTGCCGGTTCAGCATTGGAAACGCCATAATTCCGGCACTTGGCTCGAACGCCGCGGCCGGATCATGCGTTTGGGTCGCGCAGTGCATCGTGATCTGATGCGCAACACGTCGAGATAAGGAGAGCGACCCATGTCGAAGTCGCTGCGATTCCTGCGGAACTGGTTCCTACTGTCGATTCCTGTCGGGTTGTTCGTCGGCCGTTTCATCAAGGCTGGCAAAGGTCCGCCACTGCCCAAAGACGAGCCTAGGTAGCAGCCACAGCGCATCGCCGGCTACACGCCGCTCGTGACGGGGGCCGTGTGCACCAGTCCGCGCATAGCCTAGGAGGCTCGCCCCGGCACTTTATTTTCGAACAGTTACAACCATGATCAATCGATCATTAGTGTTTTCGGCGCATTTTTACTGACATCGCGGCAGATCGGCCGAGATCTCCAGGGTCATCCGGCCATGCCCCGCACCGCCAGGCCCCCGATCGGCTTCGTCGAGCGACGCGCCAGCGATCGCAAGGCGACGGCGCTTCTGGCCTTCGCGCAGCACCCGGACGGATCGCGCTTTCCCTGCCGGATCCAGAACCTCTCCGACGGCGGCGCTATGCTCGAATTCCTCGGCTCCCAGGTTGTCACGTTGGAGACCGCATTCGACCTCGTGCTGGCGAATACCGAGATCCGCTACGCCGTGAAGTTGATATGGCGGAAGGAGCGAACAGCCGGGGTACTGTTCTGCGTGTAAGGGCGGATTGAACTAAAATTTTGAATCGCAATCATCACACAATACAGAGCAAGCGCGCACAAAGACATTTTTGCAATTCTATTTACGCTCCCTAATCGTTTGACGTCCGTGTGATGGCCCGACCAACCCGTGCGCAATTGGCTCGAGTCGAAACCCCATCACGCTCGAGTTTTCATCATCGTGAATTGTGTGGTGAGCGCGCTGGGACTCGAACCCAGGACCTACAGATTAAAAGTCCGTTGCTCTACCAGCTGAGCTACGCGCTCGCGTCCGGGGACCGCCCTGCGGCGGCCGCGCGGGGACGGCGCGTTCGCAATAGGTGAGCGGGGCCGGGGGGTCAACACGGG
>NZ_VRVG01000350.1:0-680 GCF_008040085.1 Methylobacterium sp. WL7
CGGTCGGGTGCTGCACCTTCTTGATCTCGGACTCGACCACGAGCTGGCCCGGGGCGATCACCGCACCCGCAAACGAGGTCAGCGCCGCCCAGCCGCCCAGGCCCGGCACCAGCGCCAGCGAGATCACCCCGGCCACGAGCATCTGCCGGCGGATCGAGGCGCGCGGGTGCTCCCGCGCGGGCGACGGGTTGGCCGGGCCGCGCGGCCCCGGGCCGGATCCGGGCAGCCCCGGGAGGGTGAGAGATCCTGCCGACATCACGCCCGCTCCCGCTGTTGATCCGCCGGCTGCGCCGCCACCGGGCGCAGCACCCGCTTGAGCACGTCCTCCTTCGGGCCGAACGCCTGGACCCGGCCCTCGGCCATCACCAGGATGAGGTCGACCGCCGCCAGCGCGCTCGGGCGGTGGGCGACCACCACGCACACCCCGCCGCGCGCACGCACCCCGTGGATCGCCCGGGTCAGCGCCGCCTCGCCCTCGGCGTCGAGGTTGGCGTTGGGCTCATCCAGCACCACCAGGAACGGCTCGCCGTACAGCGCCCGGGCCAGCCCGACGCGCTGGCGCTGCCCGGCCGAGAGCCCGGCCCCGCCCTCGCCCAGCGGCGTGTCGTAGCCCTGCGGGAGACGCAGGATCAGCTCGTGCGTGCCCGCGGCCTCCGCCGCCGCCACGATCGCCCCGGCCG
>NZ_VRVG01000351.1:0-669 GCF_008040085.1 Methylobacterium sp. WL7
AGCACGAGCAGCCTGTCACGCTTCTTCGCCCGGCATGGGATCACCCGTAAAAAGGGGCTGTCCACGCGGCCGAGCAGGAGCGGTCGGATGTGAGGGCCGCGCGCGAGGACTGGTTCGATGGGCAACCCGATCTAGATCCGGATCGCTTGGTTTTCCTCGACGAGACGGCCGCCACGACGAAGATGGTCCGCCGCTATGGTCGTTCTCCGTGCGGTCAGCGCTGCCGGATCGCCGTGCCTCACGGGCACTACAAGACCACCACCATCACCGCCGCCCTGCGCGCCACGGGACTGATCGCCAGGACCGTCTTCGATGGAGCCACGAATGGTATGCGCTTCCGCGCCTACGTCACCGACATCCTGGCTCCGGTGCTGAGGCCCGGTGACACTGTCATCCTCGACAATCTGAACGCCCACAAGGTCGCCGGGGTGCGCGAGGCCATCGAGGCGGTCGGCGCACGGGTTCTCTACCTCCCGCCCTACAGTCCCGACTTCAATCCAATCGAGCAGGTCTTTGCCAAGGTCAAAGCCCTCCTCCGGACGGCTGCAGCACGGACCGCCGCCGACCTGACCATCGCCATCGAGGACGCGTTCGCCGCCGTCCGACCGGATGAGTGCCGAAACTACCTCACCGCTGCTGGATACGATGCCTATGAGCCAACCTGAAAGG
>NZ_VRVG01000352.1:0-666 GCF_008040085.1 Methylobacterium sp. WL7
TTATTAAGCCTAAGTGCTCATGAATGGTTCAGACGTAGGGACCGCCGAATAGGTCGCCCATCGCCTTCCGCCGGAACAGCGTGCGCCACCGCCGCCTCTGATGCTCTGGCCGGTCGTGGATCATGTGGCAGCGCTGGCAGAAGGCCGCGAGGTTGGCATCCGCGTTGTTGGCCGTGTCGTGGTCCCGGTGAGCGGCTGCCAGGACGACGTGGGTCCGGCGAGCGCGACCGAGGATATCGACGCCAGACCTGACCCGGATCCGGCGGCCCCAGCCATCGCGCCAACGGCTGGCCTCCGCATCCCACCAGCGCCCGTCGCCGAGGTGGTAGACCATCTGCCCGTGCGGTCGCCCGCAGCTCTCACAGCGGCCCTGCGCGCGACCAAAGCGGATCGCCATCGACAGCTCGCGCCAGTCGATCGGGTAGAAGAAGCGGTGCTCGGGCCGGATCGGCATGGCGGTGGGACTGTGCCACCGATGGTGAAAAAAGCGTAGCGGCAAGGGATCGTTATGCAGCCTGCACGACCGAGCAAACGACGTCTGTGCCAACCCCAAAATGGCGCGGGCCGAGCCCTCAAGGGGCCGGCCCGCTTGCCGTTCGGCTTCGCCTGTAAAAGCCGCAGCGACGCCACAGAATACCCGCATGCCGCCTGTTGCCGCCATCAGTA
>NZ_VRVG01000353.1:0-665 GCF_008040085.1 Methylobacterium sp. WL7
TTGGGGATGGATGGCGAGCATCAGCGAGCCCTCCTGGAAGAACGGCGGCGCACACCTGCAAACCGCCACGCATAGGCTTTGATCGCCCAACGCGCCGCATCCCAACGACGTTCCGCAACCAAACACCTAGTACTACTGTGTCATAAATTTTTGTTGGCAACAGGGACATCGGTGCAGGGAACGAACGAGCGCCCGTGTTAGCCTCAGGCGCAAGGTTGCGATGGAGTCAGGCACGTGTCGCTCGGGCCGGATCGGGGGCACCGCGGGGTCTATAACTGGCGGGTAGGGCAAGCGCTTGCCGTTCGGTGAACTCTGGTTCCGAGGGGGGAAAGCGGCCCCGCTCGGAGACCAGGAACCCGTAGGCCGCGATGCATAGGCTGGCGTGATGATGGAAGCCCCGCCAGCTTCGCCCCTCGTAGTGGCCGAGCCCAATCTCCTGTTTGAGCTCCTGGTAGTCCCACTCGATACGCCAGCGCAGCTTCGTCCGGCCGACCAACACGGCCAAGCGGCCTCCGGCAGAGACCGGGCCAGCTTTTCTGCCGAGAGTGGCTTTTGCTCAGGGCTCCGTCGCACCCGGGTGGGTGGGCGCCCGCGCCCGCTCCAGGGCTTGGGCGGCAGGGGTGCCGTTCCGGGAAGCCACAGGCTCGTCGAGGACTGAACACCCA
>NZ_VRVG01000354.1:0-659 GCF_008040085.1 Methylobacterium sp. WL7
GGTGCCAGGTTGGCGGCGTTGACGAGCAGGACACCCTGGTTGCGGGTGCCGCGGTCGAGGTTCACGTACAGGCCTTCGACCTTGAGCGTCACGGCGCTCGAACGGAAGAAGTTCAGGAACGAGTCGGTGGGGAGGGCATACTCGATGCCGCCGCCGACGGCGTAGCCGGTACGGAAGCTGTCGTTGCCGGCGTAGCCGCCGAACGAGCGGTCGGCGCTGCCCGAGCCGTAGGCGAAGCCGCCGGTGCCGTACACGAGGGTGCGGTCGAAGGCGTAGCCGAGGCGGCCGCGCACGGTGCCGAAGTAGTCGAGGCTGGCCAGGCCGCGCGGGTCGTTGAGGATCAGGCCGGGCGCAATCGCACCGCCGCTGACGAAGGCGTTGTTCCGGTTGCGGCCGAAGTCGAGGTACTGGGCATCGGCCTCGATGCCGACGACCACGCCCGAGCCCGGGGTGAACTGATAGTTGTAGCCGACCTGGGCGCCGCCGGAGAAGCCGTCCTGGCTGCGGTTGCGGAAGGTGGCGACGGCGGCCGGCCCGCTGGTCAGGCCGACACCGCCCGGCACGACGAAGGTAGAGTTGTTGGAGCGGCTGCTGGCGTCGAACGCGTAGCCGGCGTTGATACCGAAGTAGGCGCCGGTCCAGGTGAACACGGGCACCGG
>NZ_VRVG01000355.1:0-648 GCF_008040085.1 Methylobacterium sp. WL7
AACGGTGCGGATAGCGGCCTCGCCCTCGGCGGCCCACATCGCGCGGTAGTCGTTGGTCTCTGTCCGCTGGACGACTACTGGGCGCAGCAGTCGCTCTGAGCCGTTGTTGGTCGGTTCGACCGCGGCGGGATGGGCAGGGAAGACGAGGGGGTTATCACGCGCCCGTCCGATCTTGACCTGCAGGTCGCGGGTCAGGTCGCAGCGGCTCGACGTGGCGAGGATGGCGCCGAGCTGTCGATCCAAGGTCCGGCGCTTGGCGGCGAGCGTCGAGGCGGTCAGGTCGGTGACGCGCTCGGCCAGGGCGAATACGGATCGCAACCAGAGCTGCAATCGCCAGGGCACGGGATCGTCGCTGACCTCGACGACGTAGGCGACGTCGCGGGCGAGATGGGCGAGGCAGGTCTGGTGCGCGGCGGCATGACCCTGTTGGGCGGTGTGGCGGTCCGAGATCCACACCGCGGGCCGGTGGCCGTCCATCATCTCCCGTATCACGATGGCGCCCCGCGTCGGCGAGGCCGTGGGCACCACGGCGTCGGCCGCGTGGAACACCCAATGATAAGCGTTGCTGCCCTCGATCCGGACGCCGGTCTCGTCCGAGGCGATCACAGCGGCCCGGCGTACCGTCGAGACGGCCTCCTCGCGACCGCC
>NZ_VRVG01000356.1:0-621 GCF_008040085.1 Methylobacterium sp. WL7
ACCCTGAACCGCCAGCTTGAGCCAAATTGTCCGCTGCCTCGGTCACTGCCCTGAAAAGCCGCTGCTTCTTGGTACGAACCGTTTGTTGCCGTACCGGCCCATTTCGTCATTAGTGACTGGCGGCAGCCCGAGTTGGCGAGCGAGTGATACCAAATCACTCAGCCGCCCGGTTCGCGTTTTGCGGCGCAAGTTGACCCGGTGGGTCTCTACGGTCCGCACGCTCAGGTCTAGGTGGCGGGCGACGTCTTTGTTGCTGAACCCAGAAATTAGAAAACGCAGCACCTCCGCCTCGCGCGGCGTCAGCCCGAAGTCGTTTTTCTGCTCCGATTGAGCAAGGCAATTCGCTCCCGTAGCGAGAGCGAGCAGCGCGGTGCAGATTTCGCGCGACGATTGTGAACGTCCCACAAAGGCGCTGGCGCCAGCAACTAGGAGCGCCTGGAAATCGCCAGCCGTGAGCGCGTCGAAAGCAACGAGGATGCGAAGCTTCGGCCATCGCTCCTTCAACTTGGAGATGCGCGCGATCCCGGTTGCGAGTTGGATGTCGTTTAGAAAAGCCAGAACGACTGCATGTTCGATGTCAGCCTCATCGAGTTCCACCTCATCAATTGTGTGGAACTGCGG
>NZ_VRVG01000357.1:0-619 GCF_008040085.1 Methylobacterium sp. WL7
CGCCAGCGTCTTGCCGGAGCCCTTGTCGTGCTGGAGGCCGTCGTGAGGCCAGGCAACCGGCAGCCAGTCGCCCCAGCCTTTGAGCGCCGCCGCGTGAATGACTGGCGTCGTCTCGCGCTGGCGGTAGGCCGGCATGTCGTTCCACATCTTGGCCTTCTGCTCGGCCGAGAGGTGCGGGACGTCGTCCCAGGTTGCTTGGATGCAGTAGGGGCTCACGACGCCATCGACTGCAGGTATCGCAGACCGATCTCGGTCATGCCAGACATCGGGGTATAAGTGACGATCATCAGGCCGTTGGTTGTCATGAGGCGGATCATGCACTCCTCATGCACGTCCTGCGGAGGTTCTTCGTCAAGCCAAATCATGTGCTTGGCGGTGCCTTGGAACTTGCGGCGACCTTGATCGAAGCTCTTGAACCCCACGATTGACGTGCCACCCGAGACGTGTCGGATGCGGGCCGTATCCATCGCCCCCGTGACACCCGCGCGCCGGCTGGGCTCGCCGATGATGCTGTCGCCTGGAATGAGCCCCTTCCCAAGTTCGCCGAGCGGACCCATCAGGATCGCCTGCACGATGTCTCGGGTGGTCTCGCTGGTGTCTCCAGCCGCCCAGGCGTCAG
>NZ_VRVG01000358.1:0-607 GCF_008040085.1 Methylobacterium sp. WL7
CCGGCATCTTGAAGAACTGCTCGGGGTTCCGCATGCCGGACGCCTCGACCATTTTCTGCAGCGTGCCGACGATCTCCGGAACGCCGCAAACCGGGTTGGTCAGGCCAAACTGCTTGATCACCAGTTCCTGCTGGCTAAGCACCTGACCCAGCATGGCCAGATCGCGCTCACGCGAGCCGGTGCCGAGACCGAGGTTGATGTCGACGTCCATCCCGGCATCCCAGGACCGGGGGTCAAACTCCACCCACTCGTCGCGCAGGCGGATCGTGCGGGCGCGGTCCTGATTGGCAACCACCAGCTTCAGCATCTTCCGGAACAGTGGGCGCAGGCCCATCCGCGCCATGTTGCGGGCGATCATCTCGACCCGGGCATAGCCGGCATCGTGCTCGAGCTGCGAGGCGGTGGCCGTCTGCGGGTTGAGCGCGGTCTCGTCGAGGCTGGCGGTGGCCTGTGACACGCCCGTGCGCCGCTCGATGACCTTGTCGACCGCGGCGATGCCGTTGAAAGCGATGTCCGAGACGTTGGGCGAGATGATCGGGTTGATTGCGCCCTGCTGCGAGACACGAACGATGCCGCCGAACCGGCGCTCACGCACCTCGTCGGGGTT
>NZ_VRVG01000359.1:0-585 GCF_008040085.1 Methylobacterium sp. WL7
GCGACGCGACCGCTGCGAGGCGGCCCTGTGCCTCCACGGCGAAGGTCTGCCGACCAAAGAGATCGCTCGCCGTCTCGGCGCATCCCGCAACGCCGTGCGCCGCTGGGTGCGGGCGGGCCGGTTCATGCCCTACCGCCGCGCACCGGGTTCGAGCCTGCTCGATCGCTATCTCCCCTTCGTCGAGGCACGCTGGCGGGAGGGCCAGCACAGCGCCACCGTCCTCCACCGCGCGTTGCACGCGCAGGGCTTCATTGGCAGCTACGACATCGTCCGGCGCTGGGCCTCACGACGGAGGCAGGATGGGCCTGCGCGATCACCGTCCGCCCGGGTCCCCTCGACGCGCCGCATCACCCGTTGGCTCACCGCCGACCCGACCTCGCTGTCTCGGGAGGATCTCGCCTTCACCGAAGCGCTCTGCAGCGCCGCACCGAAGCTGAAGCAGGCCTCCGAGGATATAGGCGCCTTCGCCGAGCTCCTGCGCCAGAACGATCCCACCGGACTGACGCCCTGGCTGGAAGCTGCAGCCGCGACCGATCTCGGCGGCTTCGTCACCGGGCTCCGGCAGGACGAGCCAGCCGTGCGCGC
>NZ_VRVG01000035.1:0-42532 GCF_008040085.1 Methylobacterium sp. WL7
CCCCGGGCCGGCGGGCGCCCGTCCCGCCAGGGCCCCCCCCGGGGGGCCCGGGGGCGCCCGGGGGGGGGTGGGGGGGGGGGGGGGGGCCCCCGCCGAGCGGATCGCGGCCGGCGCCGGCCTGACGCTGGCCGAGGCGGCCGCGGCCCTGCGCGGGTCCCAGCCCTCGGCGCCCCGGGAGGCGCCGCACCGGCCGCCGCCCTCTCCGCGGCGGCCCTTCGCGTGGGCGCAGCCGAAGGAGCCGGTCAAGCCGATCACGGTCGAGGAGTTGCGGCGCCAGAAGGCCGAGACGGAAGCATGGAAGAAGCGGGCGGCCGCCTCGGCCGAACTCAAGCGGAAACGGGAACGGGCCGAGCAGGAGGCCTACGCCGACCTTCAGCGCGCCGAGCAGGCCGAGCGCGACCGGGAATGGGCCGCCGCGCGGGCCCGCCGGACCGCGCCCTGAAGCCCGCAATCCCCCGGGGGATCAGGACGTCCCGGGGCCCGAGGCCAAGGTCTGGCAAATGAGGGTTTGGCCTGCGAGGTCGGAGGCGTCGTCCGATTGGCGGCCGGCCGCGAGGGCGCGCTTGACCGTGGAGCGGGCCGCGTCGATCGCGATGGCGGCCGCCGACAGGGTCCTGGCCTCGGTCGGCCGCTCCAGGGCGTGCTTGGCGATGTCGCCGGCGAGGTCGTCGATCTCGCGGGCCAGAGCGGCGAGGCGCTCGGGCTCGGTACGGCCGCTCCCCTCCGTGTCCTGGACCTCCTGCCGGATCGCCAGGAGCCGGTCGGTCGCCTCCTCGATCCGCTCGCGCCGCAGGCGGGACAGGCGCTGCCCGACCCACGCGAAGGCCGATCCGATGCCGCCGCCCAGGAAGGCGACGAGGTAGATCCAGGTCTCGTAGCGCTCGATGAAACTCTGCTGCTCGCGCTCGAAATAGTCGACCGCGCCCGGATGGATCGGCAGCCGCGCGCTGGTGGCCCCGGCCGTGCTCTCGTAGGCGGGAGCCTGGACGTAGTCGGCGGCGGGCGCGACGTTCGCCATGCCGCTGCGCAACTCGAACAGATGCTGGGTCACGTCCGCCGCCACGGAGCGGGGCAGGCTGGAGCGCGCCATCAGCCGGTAGGACGCCCCGACCGTGTGGACGTCCGCCTCGGGCACCTTGGGGCTGCCCCCGAAGGTCTCGGCCGGCATGCTGACCATCTGGAGGCGCGGCATCCGGGCCACGATGGCGTCGGCATTCTCCACGTCCACGAACGCGACCTTGCGGCTGCGGCTCGCCGCCTGGACGCGCTCCACGATGCGCTGCGCCGTCGGGGCCGTGGGGGCGATCACCGAGACGACGGCGTCGACCTGCTTGCCGGTCAGGGCATTGGTGAGGTCGGCCTCGCCGACTTCCACGAGGGCGACCTGCCGAGGCGGCGGCGGTCCCGTGATGTCCCGGCCGGCCAGCGTCAGGCCGTAATGGGCCAGCATCGACCGGATCAGCGTCTCGTCGGCATCCCGGTGGGCGAGGATCGCGAGGCGCTTGCGGTCGAGATCGGGGAACTTGGTGATGCCGGACGCCTCGGGCGAGGCGATGATCATCGCCTGATCGCGCAGGATGGCGAGGGTCAGGCCGTTATCCGGCAGCGCGACGTCGGGGCGGACCACCGCCAGGTCGGCGCGGCCGTCGCGGAGCGCCTCGGCGCTGTCGCGCACGTCGTCGAAGGGCAGGATCTTGAGGCGGATCTCCTTGTGCCGCTTCGCAAGGGCGTCGGCATAGGCCTGGATCACCGCCGGCTCGGTGCCGTCGCTCGGGGCGACCGCGACCGTCAGCACCGTGGCGCGCGAGGCCCAGTAGGCCACCGCGGCGGCGAGCCCGAGCCCGATGGCGAGCGCCAGGAAGACGACCTCCGGGCGCAGGAGAAGCTTTCCGAACCGCCTCATCGGCCGCGCCCTCCCGGGGCCTCAACAGGACGGCGCCCGGCCCCTCGGGGAGGCCGGGCGATGTCAGGGGCCGAGTCTCTCCGAACGCCCAACGGGTGCGGAAGGACGCGTCCCACGTGTCCGGATCGGGCGCGCCGTCAGCGGCCGCGGCGGGTGAGCCAGCCGGCCGCGAAGGCCAGGGCTGCGAGGCCGAGCAGCGTGCTGGTGCGGTTGCCGTCGGCGTAGCGGACCGCCTGGCGGCCGTAGACTTCCCCGCGGCGGCGGGCTTCGCGGGCGAGGTGGCGGCCGTCGTCGATCAGGCCGTCGGCCCGCTCGTAGGCGGCATGCGCCAGGTCGCGGCCGTCCTCGGCGAGATCCTCGGCCCGGTCGCGGGCGCGGCCGTAGGCGTATTGCGCCCCGCCGGCCACCTGGTTCACGGCGCCGCGCACCTGGCGGGCCGGATCGCCGGTGATGCCGCCGAGGGTGGACTGGGCCCGGCCCTTGACGTGGCGGGAGGCGCCACGGATCTGGTCGCGGTTCATGCTGCTCTCCTGGTTTCGCGGTTGATCGGGGCGGGACCGGGCTGGCCGGCCCCGCCGCCCGGGCTCAGTGCTTGCCGGTGATCTTGTCGGCGAGGGTCTTGGCGCCGTCCTTGGCGTCGCCGACGGTCTTCTGCGCTTCGCCCTTGAGCTCCTGGGCCTTGCCCTCGGCCACGAGCTTGTCGTTGCCGGTCACGTTGCCGGCGGCCTGCTTGACGTTGCCGACGGCCTCGTTGGCCAGGCCCTTGATCTTGTCGGTGGTGCTGCTCATCGAACGTCTCCTTGCGGGTTGCTGCGCGGATGGCCGGCTCGTGCCGGTCGGGGGAGGTCCCCGCCGCGTGGCGGGGACCGATGGGGATCAGGCGCGGCGGGCGTCGTAGGCGCCGACCAGGGTCTCGGCCTTCGGGGCGCCGAGGCGGCCGCCGAAGAAGGCGGCCAGCGCGCCGAGGATCAGCGCCAGGGCGGCGTAGAAGGCGCCCTGCGTGGCGGCGGACTTGGCCGCGACGGCCGCGGCCTCGGCCTTCTGCTTGGCGGTGGCGACCGCCTGGTCGTACTGCTTCTCGTAGTCCTGGATCTGCTGCTTGGCCTGGTCGACCGGGATGTTCTGGGCCTTGGCCAGCGCCTCGGCGGCGCGGGCCTCGGCCTGGGCCTTCTGGCTCGGGTCGCCGGTGAACAGCGCCTTCACGGCGGCGACGGCGGCGTCACGGGCGGCCTGCGGATCCTGGCCGGCGGCCTGCTGGCGGACCGTGCTCTCGATCCCGTCGAGCGGGTTCGTGATCTTGGACAGCGACGGCGCGGCGGCCTGGGCGGCCGTCTGCACGGTGCCGCCGACGAGCGAGCCGGCCCCGCCCAGGGTGCTGGTCACGCCGCTGAACGCGCCGCCGACGAGGCCGCCCACCGCCGAGGTCAGCAGGTACAGCACCACCAGGGTGGTCACCGCCCAGGACACCAGGCCGTGCAGGCCCGCCGTCCCGGCGAGCGGCTTGCCGGACAGGCGCCCGGCGATGGCGCCGCCGATCAGCGAGGCGACGATGCCCGAGGCGACGAACCAGACGCCCGCGCCGATCGAGGCGGTCGAGGCGGCCGGGTTGTCGGCGGCCACGGGGCCGAAGGACGAGAGCCCCACGCCGGCGCCGACCAGGTTGAGGATCACCTGGGTGACCAGGGCCGTGGTGGCGCCGGCGAAGATGGCGCCCCAGGACACCTGGTTGAGCAGGACGGCGCGGCTGTCGGCCTGTGCCTGGCTGGCGAGGGGTGGGACGGTGGTCTGGATCGTGGTCACGCTGCTACTCCGGGTCGTCGGTCGTCGTGGAAGTGAGATCTGCGGGTCAGTCGCGGCTGGCGCTGACGAGGAGGCCGAGGCCGAAGCCGACCAGGCCGGCCACCAGCAGGGAGGCGAGCGGGTACTCGGCGACCTGATGGCTCACCTCGCGGGTGCCCCGGCGCAGGTAGTGCCCGCCGCGCTCGTAGGCGTCCTCGGCGTAGTCGGCGGCGTCATCGGCGTAGCTGGAGGCCTGGCCGGCCGCGTGCCGCACCGTGTCCTTGGCCTGGCCGTAGAGGTTCTCGGCCTGCCCGCTCGCTTCGCGGAACCGGCCCTCGACCGAGTCGCTCTTCGAGCCGGTGAGGTCGCCGACGGCGCCCTGCACCTTGCCGCCGAGGTCCTTGGCGGCGCCCGTGATCCTGTCGATGTCGACCATGTCGTTCTCCGGTGATGGTGGGTGTGTTTCGGGGGATGGCGCCCGGGAGGGTCGCCGGTTGGAAACCTGTGTCAGTCGGTACCCGGCTCGGCCTGTTTCGGAGGCCGGGCCGCACGCTTCTGCCGGCGGCCCTCGGCCTCGACCTGGGCATCGCCGGCGAGCTTGCCGATGGCCTCCTTGACCGAGGCCTTGAGATGCCCGGGGGACAGTATTTTCTCTCGGTCGGCCATGGGCGCCCTGCCGCGTTCGAGGAAACCCGGGACCGACCACCAGTTGCGCTCCGTAACCGCGCAATCAATGGTATAAATATACTGCTCCTGCGAAAGTATTGACTGGGATTTTCGCGACGTCCGGCTAAGCCGGTCCTACGAAATGGTGCGGCACCACGATCGGTTGCCCGGCGATGTCTGTTCCGCGATCCGTTCCGCTCCCGCTCGCTCGTCCCTGCCCTGTCGGCAGCGGGGCACAAACGGGTTGCGCACAAGCAGGTTCCCTCACCTGCGTTGTTTTTACTGGTATGCCTGCATCACTGACGCGGTTGTTATCGACCAGGGGCAATGTCCGGCGCGCCGCATTCCAATGCATCGGATCGGCTCCGAGGCCGGCCCGCCCCCGTGACACGGCGTGCCGCGGCCCTCCGCCACCGGCCGTCACCGCGGGACGGCTCGAACCGGCCGGACCACCCCGGGCGGCGCATAAAGCCACAGGGGCGGACCCATCCGGCGGGCGGCCTGTTGCTCCCCGATAGCCGCATCGGCGGCGCAACGAGGTTCAGAGATGGCAGAACAACTCTCCGGTCAGGACGGCCGGCAGGGCAAGCGCGGCAAGCCCGCGCTGTATGTCTTGATCGTCAGCGTGGCCCTCATGGCCGCGGCGCTTGCCGGGCTGATGACCTGGCAGGGCGCCAACTCCCCGCCGGATTACGCCAGCAAGAGCCAGGACGCCTCGCGCAAGCAGATCACCGGCAGCGAGAACGGCACGGGCGGCACGACCTCACCGTCCAACAGCAGCGCGGTCCCGGGCGGCAACCCCTCCTATCCGCAGCCGGCGACCCGCAGCGCCAATCCGTGACCCGTCACGACCACCGGTGCGCGGCGGAGATCTGCCGCGAGCAGGGTTGGGGCGTCGGGACCTGCCTGGTCGGCGACGCCGGCTACGGCCCGACGGTGATCCGGATCACGGCGCTGGGCGACACGGTCATGCTGGCCAAGATCGTCAGTCACGGCCGCATGGCCGTGGCCTACCACGAGGCACAGGCGTGGTCCCTGTCACTGCGCGACTGGCGGGCGGTCGGCTGATCCCGGACCGGTGTGGTACGAAGCCGGCCGGGACGGGACCGGACTCGCACCGGCGGCGTCGACGCGGCCCCCGCCGGACGATGCGCGCCACGGCCCTTCGGCCGCGAGCCCCGGCCCGGGACCGTCGGCCGTGCCAAACGACGAGGTGAACGATGACATCGCTGCTCGATCAACTCCGCACCATGACCGTGGTGGTCGCCGATACCGGCGACATCGGCGCCATCGAGACGCTCAAGCCGATCGACTGCACCACCAATCCGTCGCTGCTGCTGAAGGCCGCCGGGATGGAGGGCCTCGCCCCGATCGTTGACGAGGCGGTGGCCTGGGGCAGGAAGCAGGGCGGCGAGACCGAGGATGTCGTCCAGGCGGTGGCCGACCGGCTCGCCGTATCGGTGGGCGTCGAGCTGACCAAGCTGGTGCCGGGGCGCGTCTCCACCGAGGTCGACGCCAATCTCTCCTTCAACACCGAGCGGACGCTGGAGAAGGCCCGGGCGATCATCCGCGCCTACGACGAGCGCGGCGTCTCGCGCGACCGGGTGCTGATCAAGATCGCCTCGACCTGGGAGGGCATCCAGGCGGCCCGCGTGCTCCAGCGCGAGGGCGTCGACTGCAACCTGACCCTGCTGTTCTCCCTGGTCCAGGCCATGGCCTGCGCGGATGCCGGGGTGTTCCTGATCTCGCCCTTCGTCGGGCGGATCACCGACTGGTACGCCAAGGCCGAGGGGAAGACCTTCACGGCCGAGGAGGATCCCGGCGTCCGGTCGGTGCGGGCGATCTACGCCGCCTACAAGGCGCGCGGGATCGAGACCGTCGTGATGGGCGCCTCGTTCCGTACCATCGGCCAGATCCAGGCGCTCGCGGGCTGCGACCGGCTGACCATCTCGCCGAAGCTGCTGGAGGAGCTGGCCGCGACGGAGGGCGATCTCCCCCGCGCCCTGTCGCCCGAGTCCTACGGCACGCCGCCCGAGGCGCCCGCGACGGACGAGTTCTCGTTCCGCTGGGAGATGAACGAGAGCGCCATGGCCACGGAAAAGCTCGCCGAGGGCATCCGGCAGTTCGGCAGCGACCTGCGCGCGCTCCACACCCTCATCCGCGAACGGCTGGCGCGGGGGTGACCTGAACGCGGATCCAACGAAGCGCGGTGCGGCCCGGCCCGGAACGCGGGTCGGACCCGCGTTCCGCCGGTGGATCGTTCCGGGCGAGCGCCGAGTTTAATCCTCGCCGCATCGGTCGCGGTTAGGAGTGAGCCGTGTACAATCCCATCTTCTCGTGGATGATGCTGGCGATCGAGGCCCAGCGCGTGGTCGAGCTGCGCCTGGTGCGCCTTGCCTGGGGCGGCAGCGCGGGGATGGCCGAGGCGCAATCCATGGTGACCGAGAAGGTCGAGGCCGCCGGCGAGGCCATGACGACGCTCATGCTGGGCGGCTCGCCCGAGACGGTCATCGCCCGCTACCGCGAGCACGTCGCCTCCAACACCAAGCGCCTGACCGCCGCCTGACGGTGCGGCGACCGCCGGCGCCGGCCCATGCGGGCTGGGCGGCGGGTCCCGATCGGGGTACCTCTTCTCTCGCCGAGGCGCGATACCGCCCCCGGCGACGGCCGCCTGTCGTGCGGCCAGGACGGATCTGAACGCCTGCTATGATCGAGCCGAACCAAACCGCCTTCATCGTGAAGGTCGCCCGCCGGGACGAGGACACCCCGGACTGCCTGCTGACGGTGTTCTACGCCGTGATCGCGGACGATCCCGACAGCGGGGTCAAGATCGTGCGGGAGGCCGTGAAGGATGGGGCCGAGGTCACGCTGACCGAGGTTCGCCTTTCGCAGGCGACCGCGCAGGCCATCGACCTGCGCCCGGGCTACGCGCGCGCGCTCTGACCGGAATTCGGCTTCCACGCCCATCCGTGTTGAGGGGCGAAATCGGATGGGCGTGGAAGGCCAGCGATCGGCTGGTGCAACCGGGGTAGGGCGACAAGGTTAACGGGGCCTTACCGCCGCGCCCGCTCAGGCCTGCGGGGCGATCCAGCCGAGGACCGACGCGCAGCGTTCGGCCTGGAGGCGGGTCAACCCGGAGGCGACCGCCGCACCGTTGCGATAGACCACGAAGGTGCCGTCGTCGGTCGCGCGGATCTTGATCGAGGCCATCACGCGTCCCCGCCGACGAACGCCTGAAGCTGCGTCAACCCGCTCGCGGTGATCTGCCAGGTTGCGAGCCCGTCGCCGACCGCGACCTGCTCCAGATGGCCGACACTCGCGAGGGCCGTGAGCCGGCTGTGATCGCCGGGCCAGGATGCGTTCGGCTTTCGCTGAATGGAGATCCGAGAGTTGCCGGAGCCGGCGGCCTTATTGAGCAGGCGGCGCTCGTGATTGACCAGCATTGGCACTCCTGGGCAGTTCCAATCGGGATGCATTACTTACGTACAAGCTGGCCTATATGGCCAAGCTTGGCAACCCCATGCCCTGAAAACCCCTTGCATTGGTTCGGCTCATCGCCATGGATCAGGATGCGAGCGCCAGATCCGCCCCGGCGAAGCCCAGCCCGGCCAGGAACAGGCAGCCCCCCATCCCTTCGAGCAAGGCGCGGTAGCGCGGCGCCCACAGGGATGCGGCGGCCAGGCCCGTGCCGGCCACCACGCAGAACACGCCCAATCCCATCATGCCGGCCTCCCGGTCGAACCGCGACGCGGAGACGACCCTTCCCGAACCCGAAAGGTTGCGGGCCCCGCAGGTTGTCGACAGGCAAATCTCGTGTCGACGGCGGAAGGGCCGGCTTTGCGGCCGACCCTCGACAAGCGGCCCCGCAGCCGCGGCCGGCTTCGCACCAGCGAACGCTTCAGTCGAACATGTCGGGCTGCGTCGCGGCGATGTGGCTGTAGAGCGTCTGGAAGTGCAGCCAGCCGATATAGTCGCTGCCGACATGCTCGCGGCTGTAGCGGGCGGTCTTCTCCGACAGGAGCTGCGGCTTGATACCGGTCGCCTCGACCAGCAGCTGCTGCTTGCAGGCCCGCTCCAGGGCGATGAACCAGAACGCCGCGTCGTCGATGCTGTGGCGACTGCAGGTGAGCAGGCCATGGTTCTGGTGCAGCACCCCGCGGTTGCGGCCGATCTGCTGGGCCACCGAGAGGCCGCTCGCCTTCTCGACCGCGACCGCCCCGGCCGAGGCGCCGATCACCGCGTGGCTGTCGTAGAAGGCGGCCGCATCCTGGCTGATCATGTCCAGCGGCCGGCCGGTGGCGCACCAGGCGGTGCCGTAGGTCGTGTGCGCGTGGCACATCGCCAGCACGTCGGGATGCTCGTCGTGCACGGCGGCGTGGAGCACGAAGCCGGCGCGGTTGATCGCGTAGCGCCCCTCGACCACGTCGCCCTTGTGGTCGGCCAGGATCAGGTTCGACATCCGCACCTGCGAGAAGTGCACGCACATCGGGTTGGTCCAGTACAGCTCCGGGCGCTCGGGATCGCGGATCGTGAGGTGCCCGGCGAAGCCGTAATCGAAGCCGTGCATCGCGAAGGCCCGGCAGGCCGCCACGAGGTGCTGCTTGCGGTATTCCCGCGCCTCGGCGTGGCTGGTGAAGTCCGGCATCTCCGGAAAGATCAGGCCCGCCTGCTCGGGCTGGTAGATCGAGGTCCGCTTCCGGCCGGCGCTGTCGTCGGGCAGGTCGATGGCGACAGCGCTGTCATGGGCGTGGTCGTCGAGCATGGCATGTCCTCTCGTCGGGTGAAGCCGGAATGCGGGCCGCCCGCCACGCCTCGAGCCCGGCGGCGCGGGGCCATGCCGAACGGCGGTGTATTCCCGCCGCCCCGTCGCCTTTGGCCGTCTTCGCAAACTGATCGGCACTATCGTGCCGCTCTCCGTCGTTGACAAACGACGATTTTTCACGATTTCCGTGAATCCGGTTCACGGATGGCAGCATGCGGCGGATCCCGAGTTTTCCCGCCCTGCGGGCCTTCGAGGCCGCCGCGCGCCTCGGCAGCTTCGCCCGGGCGAGCGAGGAGCTGCACCTGACGCCCTCGGCGGTGAGCCATCAGGTCCGTGCGCTGGAGCGCACCCTCGGGCGCGCCCTGTTCCGACGCGCCAACCGCCGGGCCATCCTGACCGCCGACGGCGAGCGCCTGTGCGCGGGCCTCGCCCAGGCCTTCGACGCCATCGAGGCGCTCTGCGCCGAGCTGAGCCCGCCGCCGCCCTCGTCGCTGGCGGTGCATTGCACGCCGAGCTTCGCCGCGAAGTGGCTCGGGCCCCGGCTGCCCTCCTTCGTGGAGGCGCATCCCGGCATCGGCATCCGCCTCTCCAGCGGCGCCGAGCCGGTCGACCTCGCCCGGCACGAGGAGATCGACATCCTGATCGCCTATGGCCGCCCCCCGGCCGGGCCAGGATTGACGGTCGAGGCGCTGGGCCGGGAGGAGATCGCGGCCCTGTGCACGCCGGATCTCGCCCGGGCGCTCGGGCCGATCGAGGCCGCCACGGTCGCGCGCATCCCGCGGCTGGACTCGTCGTTCAGCCCGGTGCGCTGGCCGGACTGGTTCGCCCTGAACGGCCTGCCGACGCCGGCCTCGGCGCCCGGGGCGGCGTTCGATCGCGGCGCCCTGGTGATCTCCGCCGCGGTCCAGGGACTCGGGGTGGCGCTGGAGAGCCTGCGGTTCGCCCAGGCCGAACTCGGCGCCGCGCAGCTGGTGCGGCTCGGCGAAGGCCGTCTGAAGAGCCTGTACCGGGACCTCCACTTCATCTGCACCCGTGCCCGGGACCGGGATCTGGAGAAGATCCGGGCGTTCCGCCGATGGCTCCTGGAGCAGGAGCAGGAGGGCCGCGCCGCCGGCTAAAGCATCGGTCCGAAAGGTGGGCGCCGGCTTTCAGACCATGACGATGCGCTCGCGCCGTCCCGAAGGCGTCGCCGACGGTGATCCGCCGGGCGCCGCATGGGCAGGCACCGAGGCGCATGATAATTCCGGGCTGACGACACCGTGCCGACGCGGCGGGAACGGACCCCGAGGTTCGACCGACCGCGCGACACGCAGGGAGAGAACGCCATGTCCATGTTCGCCAAGCTGCAGCATCGCGCCAGCGAGGGGCGCCCCGTCCGCGTCGGCCTGATCGGCGCCGGCAAGTTCGGCTCCATGTACCTGTCGCAGGCGCCTCGGACGCCCGGCATCCACCTGACCGCCGTGGCCGACCTGTCGCCGGAGCGGGCGCGCCAGGCCCTGCGCCGGGTGGGCTGGGACGAGGCCCGCTTCGCGGCCCCGACCCTGGAGGAGGCCGCGCGGACCGGCGCGACCTGGGTCGGCGACGATGCCGACGCCCTGATCGCCAGCCCGTTCGTGGACATCGTGATCGACGCCACCGGCAGCCCCGCCGCCGGCATCCACCACGCCCTCAAGGCCTGCGAACAGGCCAAGCACATCGTGATGGTCAACGTCGAGGCCGACGTGCTCGCCGGGCCGCTGCTCGCCCGCCGCGCCGCCGAGGCCGGCGTGATCTACTCCATGGCCTCCGGCGACCAGCCGGCGCTCATCGCCGAACTGGTCGACTGGGCGCGCACGATCGGCCTGGAGGTGGTCTGCGCCGGCAAGGGCACGAAGTACCTGCCGGCCTACCACGCCTCCACCCCCGACACGGTCTGGGGGCATTACGGCTTCAGCGCCGAGCAGGTCGCGGGGGGCGACTTCAACGCGCAGATGTTCAACGCCTTCCTGGACGGCACCAAGTCGGCCCTGGAGATGGCCGCGGTGGCCAACGCCTGCGGGCTGACCCCGCCGCGCGACGGCCTGGCCTTCCCGGCCTGCGGGGTCGACGACCTGCCCACGCTCCTGCGTCCGGTGGCCGATGGCGGGATCCTGACCGAGCGCGGCACGGTCGAGGTGGTGTCGTCCCTGGAGCGGGACGGGCGCCCGGTGTTCCGCGACCTGCGCTGGGGCGTCTTCGCGGTGTTCGAGGCACCGAGCCGCTACGTGCAGGAATGCTTCGTGCAATACGGGCTGAAGACCGACGCCAGCGGCCGCTACGCCGCCACCTACAAGCCCTATCACCTGATCGGCCTGGAACTCGGGATCTCGGTGGCGTCCATCGCGGTGCGGGGCGAAGCCACCGGCGCCACCGGGGCCTGGCACGGCGACGTGGCGGCCACCGCCAAGCGCACCCTGAAGGCCGGCGAGCGCCTCGACGGCGAAGGCGGCTTCACGGTCTACGGCACGCTGATGCCGGCGGCCGATTCCCTGCGGCAGGACGCCCTGCCGATCGGTCTGGCGCACAACCTCGTCCTGACCAACGACATCCCGGCCGGCCGTGCGGTCCGCTGGAGCGACGTCGCCTACGACGCGAGCCACCAGGCCATCCGCATCCGGCGCGAGATGGAAGCCGTGTTCCGCACGGAACTGGGCCTGGCCGCCCCGTCACAACGGGTCGCCTGACCAACGGACAGGCCCGGCCGCTTCCGCGCGGCTGGGCGCCTCAGGCGCGTACAGGCACGGGATCGCGCGACGTTCCTGCGGGCGCGCTGTGCTCGATCCAAAGGTGGGCTGCTGGTCGTCAGCGGGACAGGGCTGTGCCCCGGCATCCGCTCAGTGATTTGTAGTAATGGCGCGCCCGAAAGGATTCGAACCTCTGACCCCCAGATTCGTAGTCTGGTGCTCTATCCAGCTGAGCTACGGGCGCCTGTCACGGCGGCGGGGGCTTGGCCCGCCGGTGTGAAGGGGCTTCTAGAGGCTCGGATCCGGCTTGGCAAGACCGTTTGGCAAGACCGATCTGCCGAATGCGGAACGGCCGGCGCTACGGGGCGCGGGCGCTCGCCCGGACGCGCTCCTCGGCGGCGCGGATCGCGTCCGGGGTGCCGACGTGGAGCCACTGGCCGTCGAGGCGCATGCCGGACAGGCGTCCGGCCGCGATCGCCCGGTCGAACAGCAGGTTGAGCGAGAAGGCGCCGTCGGGCGTGTCGGCGAAGAGGCCGGGCTGCAGGATCGCCACGCCCGCATAGATGAACGGGGCGACCTCGCGCTCGCCGCGGCGCTCCAGGCGGCCGTCCGCGTCCATGACGAAATCCCCGGCGCCGTCGTAGCCCAGGCTGGTGGCGGTGGGGGCGACCAGCAGCAGGGCGTCCATGCGCTCCGGATCCCAGGCGTCGATCAGCCGGCGGAGGTTGGGCGCCGGCCCCTCGAGCCAGAACGAATCCGAGTTCAGCACCACGAACGGCGCGTCGCCCAGCAGCGGCAGCGCCTTGCGGATGCCGCCGCCGGTCTCCAGGAGCGCGGCGCGCTCGTCCGAGACCTGGATGGCGGGTCCCTCCGTCCGGCGGGCGAGATGCCCCTCGATCAGGTCGGGCAGGTAGTGGACGTTGACGATCGCGGTCTCGATGCCGGCCTCGGCGGCGCGGTCGAGGGCGTGGTCGAGGAGCGCCTTGCCGGCCACCTCCACCAGGGGTTTCGGCACCGTGGCGGTGACCGGCCGCATGCGCTTGCCCAGGCCCGCGGCCAGCACGAACGCACGGGTGACGGCGGGGGCGGGCTCGCTCATGCGGGGATCCGGATCAGGCGTTGATGATCATGGTTTCAAAAGGTCTTCGACCTTTTGCGGGTGCAGGGCAGAGCCCTGCAGTCGGCGAAGCCCCGAGAGCCTCGGGACGCTGTCCCGAACCCTGCCAAGGGGCCCCGGGCCCTTTGGATTCCCGTTCCTTTCGCCCGTGACCCGGGACCGCTCGGCATGCGTCCTAGGACTCGGCATCGGAGCCGACCAGGCCCGGCAGGTGCGCCGCATGCCAGGCCCGCAGCTCGGCCAGCGCCGGGTGGGCGAGGTTGCGGGTGAGATAGCCCTCGATCCGCGGCAGGTGGGCGAGGTAGCCGGGCTTGCCGTCGCGCCGGTCGAGCCGGGCGAAGATCCCGAGGATCTTGGTGGCGCGCTGGGCGGCCAGCAGCGCGTACGCCGTGGCGAAGGCCCCGACATCGAAGGCCGGGTCGCGGCCCCGGCGCTCGCGGGCGTAGAGGCCCAGAAGCCGCAGCTCGAATTCGGCGCTGGTGTCGACGCGGGCATCCTGCAGCAGCGAGGCGACGTCGTAGGCCGGATGGCCCATCACGGCGTCCTGGAAGTCGATCAGCCCGACCCGCTCCAGCCCGTCGCGCTCGGGCAGCCAGATCAGGTTCGGCGAGTGGTAGTCGCGCAGGGTCCAGGTGGCGCGGTCGGGTCGCGCGTTCTGCAGGGCCGCGCGCCACAGGGCCACGAACTCGGCCCGGGCGTCGTCCGAGAGCGCGGCGTTCCGGATCGCCGGGACGTACCATTCGGGCATCAGCTCCGCCTCGAACAGCAGAGCCGCCTCGTCGTAGACGGGCAGGACGTGCTCGATGCCGTCCGCCACCGGCAGCACCGCCGGCAGCGGCGTGGCGTGGAGCTTGGCGAGCAGGCGCACCGCCTCGGCGTAGCGCTCGGGCCGCGGCGCCCCGGCCTCGACCACCGGCTCGCTGCCGAGATCCTCGAGGATCAGCAGGCCCTCGGCCAGGTCCTCGCCGTAGATCTTCGGCGCCGAGAAGCCCAGGGCCCGCAGGCCGCGGTCGAGGGCCACGAAGGCGTGGACGCTCTCGGCCAGGTGCACGATCGCGCTGTAGGGTTTGCCGTCGCGCACCGCCGGGCCGTCGGGACGGGGCGGGGCGATCATCAGCACGGCGCTGGTGCCGTCGGGCTTGGTCAGGCGCTCGTAGGCGCGGGACGAGGCGTCGCCCTGCATCAGGGTGCGCTCGGCCAGGTCCCAGCCGCTGCGGTCGAGGAGCCGGCGCACCGCCCGGGCCCGGTCGAGCCGGGCACGCATGCCGCCGCTGCCGTCGATCCGGGCGAGGCGGGCCTCGGGGCCGAACTCGGCCCGGAGCGACAGGTCGACGGTGAGCACCGGGCCGTCGCGGGGGGGCATCCGGTCGGGCCACTCCACCAGCGTGATGGCGTCCTCGGCCATCTCCTCGAAGCCGAGCTCCACCAGTTCGTCGGGGTCGCGCAGGCGGTAGAGGTCGGCGTGGACGATCGCCCGGCCGTCGCGGGCCGTGTAGGGCTGGATCAGCGTGAAGGTCGGGCTCGGCACCTCCAGGCGCGGGTCGCCGGCCAGTTCGCGGATCACCGCCCGGGCCAGGGTGGTCTTGCCGCCGCCCAGGCCGCCCGAGAGCGCCACGACGTCGCCGGGGCACAGGAACTCGGACAGGAACAGGCCGAGATCCTCCGTGGCCGTCTCCTCCGGCAGCACGAATTCCCAGGGGGCCGGCGGCGCCGATGCGCCCGCCGTCTGTCCGTCCCGATCGTCCCCGTCCAAAGCCCGCCTCCGAGACCCAAGGGCGCATGGTCCGAAAACAGGCCGCGGATGCAAGCGTTTCCGCCTCCCGCGGCGCGCTTCCGGCCGGGCCGGTGCATCGAAACCACGCTTGCCCAATGCCCCGATGCGTCGCGTCCCGGCGATCCGGCGCGGCGCGCCGGGCGGTATCCGCGAAGAATTGGCTGGCGCATGTCTTGCTATTGCGCGGGTTCCGCGCGTTTAGGCCCAGCCGAGGCCGCGGACCGCGTCCCGCATCAGGCCCCGACCGAATCCCCCCCTCATCGGTTCCGGGCCGGGTACGCACCCCGCCCGGGGTGGGGTGAGGCCGCCCTCCACCGGCGGCCTCACCCGGACCAGCCAAACGCATGAACACGGAGCCGACATGAAGCGCGCCGACCTGACCGAGAAGCTCCTCGACATCAAACGCGAGAAGGGCTGGAGCTGGGCCCATATCCACGAGGCGATCGGCGGCCTCTCGCCGTTCCTGATCACGGCGGCCTGCATGGGCCAGATGAAGCTGCCCAAGGCCCAGGCCAAGCGGGCGGCCGAGCTGTTCGGCCTGACGGTCGCCGAGGAGCGGATGCTCAACGAGGCGCCCTACCGGGGCTCGATCCCGGCGATGCCGCCCACCGACCCGCTGATCTACCGCTTCTACGAGTTGGTGATGGTCTACGGCACGACCTTCAAGGAGCTGATCCAGGAGGAGTTCGGCGACGGCATCATGTCGGCGATCGACTTCAACATGGAGATGGCCCGGGAGGCGAACAACAAGGGCGACCGGGTGAAGCTGACGATGTCGGGCAAGTTCCTGCCGTACAAGTATTACGGCAACGACGACGACACGCCGGAATACGGGTTCAAGGAGGGCTGAGCGGAGGCCCTCCCCGATCCCCGCATTCCAGAGCCGTTCCCGATCACGGCGCGACCGGGAACGGCTCTCGGTCCTCGATTCGACGCCCACGCTTGCGCCGAACCGGTATCCAGGTCGGCGGCGAGCGCTCCAGGGCGACGGAGCGCGGAGAGCGCTCGTCGGTCAGGCCCCGTACCGCGCCGCGGCGGCCGGGTGCTGTCCCACGGCGTCGAAGCGGGCGCCGACATGGTCGAGGTGCAGGTAGTTCGGGTTGAACAGCGCGGCCTTCTCCAGGGTCGGCAGGTCCGGGATGGTCAGGCGGCGGCCCTTCAGCTCGACCAGCCTCTGCCGGCGCAGCATCTGCAGCACCCGGTTGACGTGCACCGGCGTCATGCCGATCAGGTCGGCGAGGTCGGTCTGCGTCAGGGGCATGTCGCAGGTGGTGCCCTGGGTCAGCCCGATGCCGCGCAGGCGGTAGAACACCTCGCAGAACACGTGGGCCAGCCGCTCACCCGCGCTGCGGCGGCCGAGGTTCAGCATCCACTCGCGCTGCACCGCCGCGCTCACCAGCCCTTCCCACCACAGCGCCCGCGTCACGCGGGGATGGTCGGCCATCAACGTCTCGAAGGTCGCGGGCTGGATCTCGACCAGGGTCACGGCACCGAGCGCGCCGATCGAATGATCCATCTCGGACAAGACGAAGACGGTGTGGTCGCACAGGTCGCCGGGCAGGAACAGGGCCACCACCTGGCGGCGCCCGTCGGGCAATTGCTTGTAGCGGTAGGCCCAGCCGGCCAGGACAAGGCGCACGACCTTCGGGTCGTCGCCCTCGGACACGATGTCGGTTCCCGGCCGGTAGCAACGCAGCGGCTCGGCGACCAGGTTCTGCAGCGCCGCCCGGTCGTCGTCCGACAGGTGCGTGAACTGCTCGAGCTTTGCGATGAGAGGGTTGGGCATCGGCAGCCTCCGCATCACAGGTTAACCCGCGCCCATGGACGCGGTTCAAACCTGTCTTAACGCATGTAGTACCGAATTGTATCGGCCGGCGTTATGAGCGAGAAGGTCCGCCCGAACGGCGCAGCCGCATTCGTGAGGCGCCCGTGCCCCTGTTCTACTTTCATGTGCGTACGCCCGCCGGCCTCGACCCCGACGAAGACGGGCTGACGATGCCGAATATCGAGACCGCCTATCTCGAAGCTTGCGCGTCGATTCCCGACATGGCGATCGACCTCATCCGCGAGGGCCTGAGCCCGATGCCGTACGCGTTCGTGATCACGAACGAGGCCGGCGAGATCCTGATGGAGATCCCCTTCGCCGAGCGGCTGCGCGACCCGCGGCGGCAGATCCGGCCGAACCAGACCACCCGGGCGCGCCGGCTGTCGCAGGAGGTCGCGGACGCGATCGGCGCGGCGCGGGCGACCGCGCAGCGGGCCCGCGAGATCCTGGCCCGCGCGGCCCGCGCGCGGGGGCCATCGTGAGGCGGGACATCGTGAGCGCGGCTTGACCCGGTGACGGACGCGCGCCACGACATCTCTCCGTGAGACCCCGTTCCCGCCGCCCCGGACCATGCCGACGCCGTCCGCCGCGCCGACGGGCTCCACTCACCGGCCCCGTGGATCCTGCCGATGGCTGACGACCCCGCGCCCTTCCCCATCGTCGGCATCGGCGCCTCCGCGGGGGGCATCGAGGCCCTCGATACCCTGTTCGCCGGCCTCGGCCTCGACGGCGGCCTCGCCTACGTCGTCGTCACCCATGTCAGCGCGGACCGCGAGAGCCTGCTGCACGAGGTGCTGGGCCGCCTGACGCCGATGCCGGTGATGGTGGCGGCGCATGGGATGCAGGTCGAGCCCGGGCATATCTACGTGCTGCCCGCCCGCGCCATCCTGGGGCTCCAGGACGGGTGCCTGACGATCCGCGACCAGGATCCGGCCCGACGCGAGCGCAACCCGATCGACCTGTTCTTCAGCGACCTCGCCAAGGCGTGCGGCGAGTACGCGATCGGCATCGTCCTGTCGGGCGGGGGCACCGACGGCACGCTCGGCATCAAGGCGATCAAGGAGCACGGCGGCCTGACCTTCGCCCAGGTCGCCGACGGCACCGCCCCGCGCCACCCCGACATGCCGGCCAGCGCCATCGCCACCGGCCTGATCGACTTCGCGCTCCCGCCCGACGAGATCGCGGCCAAGCTCACCGAGTACGCGCGCAGCTTCGGGGCGATCGAGGATCTGCAGGGGGCCGCCGCCAAGGCGGCGACCGCCGAGATCTACGGGCTGCTGCGCGACCAGATCGGCCACGATTTCTCCGGCTACAAGCCCAGGACCTTCATCCGGCGGGTGCAGCGGCGCATGCAGATCGCCCGGCTGACGCGAGTCGAGGATTACGTCGCGCGCCTGCGCCAGGACGGCGGCGAGGTCACGGCCCTGTTCCGCGACCTGCTGATCAACGTCACCAACTTCTTCCGCGATGCCGGCGCGTTCGATGCGCTCAAGGAGCAGGTGCTGCCGCGCCTGTTCGAGGGCCGCGGGGCCGGCGACACCATCCGGGCCTGGGTGCCCGGCTGCGCCACCGGCGAGGAGGTCTATTCCCTCGCCATGCTGATGCGCGAGTTCATGGACGGCCTGCGCTCCGTGCCCCGGGTGCAGATCTTCGCCACCGACATCGACGACCTGGCCCTGGGCGTAGCCCGGTCCGGCCGCTACCCGGAGGCGCTGCTCGACACCGTCTCGCCCGAGCGGCGCAAGCGCTTCTTCACGGCCGACGGCGGCTCCTACGTGGTCACCAAGGAGGTGCGCGAGCTGTGCGTGTTCTCGCCCCACAGCGTGATCCGCGACCCGCCGTTCTCCCGGATCGACCTGGTCTCGTGCCGCAACCTGCTGATCTATTTCGGCCAGGCCGTGCAGGCGCAGGTCATCCCGATCTTCCACTACGCCCTGCGCCCGCGCGGCTACCTGTTCCTGGGCACGGCGGAGAACATCAGCCAGTTCACCGACCTGTTCGCGACGGTCGAGCGGAAACACCGCATCTTCCAGGCGCGGGAGATCGACGGGTACGCCGTGCGACTGCCGCTGACCGTCACCGGCACGCAGCCGGCCCCGTTCGGCCGCTCCGCCGCGTTCAGTCGCGGCCTCCGGTCGGCCTCGCCGATACACGACGCCGGGCCGCCCCTGCGCCAGCTGGTGGAGAGCCACGTCATCGAGCGCTTCGCGGCGCCGCACGTGGTGGTCGATCGGGACGGCGACATCGTCCACTACTCGTCGCGCACCGGCAAGTACCTGGAGGCGCCGGTCGGCCTGCCGAGCCGTCAGTTGCTGACGCTGGCGCGGCGGGGCCTGCGCCTGGACCTGCGCTCGGCCCTGCGCGAGGCGATCGAGACGCGCCGGCCGGCCCGGCGCGAGAACCTCGCGATCGAGGGCGAGGAGGGGCGCGTCCAGCTGGCCTCCATCACGGTCGAGCCGCTGATGCAGGGCGACGGCGCCGAGCCGCTGCTCCTCGTGCTGTTCCACGACCAGGGCCCGTCGCTCAGCCGGGCGGCGATCGCGGTGCGTGACGCGAAGCTGCACCCGGACACGGATGCGCTGCAACTGGAGCGGGAGCTGCGCGACACCCGCGAGCGGCTGCAGACCATGATCGAGGAATACGAGACCGCGCTGGAGGAGCTGAAATCGTCCAACGAGGAGCTGATCTCGGTCAACGAGGAGCTGCAATCGACCAACGAGGAGCTGGAAGCGTCCAAGGAGGAGCTGCAGTCGCTCAACGAGGAGCTGCAGACGGTCAACAGCGAGCTGAGCGGCAAGATCGACGACCTCGACCGGGCGAACGGCGACCTGCGCAACCTGTTCAACGCCAGCGGCCTGGCGACCGTGTTCCTCGACCGCAACCTCGTGATCCGGACGTTCACGCCGGCGGTGGCGCGGTTCGTCCCGATCCAGGAGGGCGACCGCGGCCGGCCGCTCACCGACTTCGCCCTGCGACCGGCCTATCCGGACCTCGCCGAGGACCTGCGGAGCGTGCTGGCCGTCGGGCAGGACATCGAGCGCCGGATCGAGCCCTTCGGCGAGGCGCCGAGCCAGCACCACCTCGTGCGGATCGTGCCCTACCGGGTCCAGACAGGCGAGATCGAGGGCGTGGTGGTCACCTTCGTGGCGGTCCCGGCGGCCGGGTGAGAGGGGCGGCGGCAGGATCCGTCGCGCGCCGGACCGGGCCGGGTTAACCAGGACGAAAGTCGCATGCGCCCGTCCCCCGATAGGGGAAACGGAACGGGCCGCTCTTACGTAGGTCTTCCGGTGCGATTCCTTCCGAGCCCGGACATGGCCGACGAAGACCTCAAGAAGCTCGACGAGACGATCGCCGCGCTGAACGCCCTCATCGCGAAGACCGGTTCGCCGCAGCTGCGCGCCCTCATGGAGCAGCTGATGCGCAGGCTCGCCAAGGAGTTTCCCGACCGGCGCGGGTGAGGGACGATGCGGCGAGGCTCGGGATCGCAGGACCGGGATCGCAGGCCCGAAACGCGACCGAGGCGGCGGATGGAGAAGCCCCTCAGGCCGCCTGCGCGCCCTCCGCCCCCAGATAATCCTGCACCGGCTGCGCGGGGCCGCTGCGCAGCAGCACGTAGAGGAACGGCACCAGCAGCAGGGTCGCCGGGGTCGCGAAGGCGATGCCGCCCATCACGGCGCGGGCGAGCGCGGCGTTCTGCTCGCCGCCCTCGCCGGTGCCGAGCGCCATCGGGATCAGGCCGAAGAACATCGCCGAGGCGGTCATCAGCACCGGCCGCAGCCGGGTCTCGCCGGCCGTGATCGCCGCCTCCAGGGCGCTGCACCCGGTGGCCTCCCGGTGCTCCTTGGCGAAGGTCACGAGCAGGATCGAGTTCGCCGAGGCGATGCCCACCGACATGATCGCCCCGAAGATCGACGGGATCGAGAAGGTCGTGCCGGTGATGAACAGCGCGAAGGTGATGCCGCAGAACGCCATCGGCAGGGCCGCGATCACCACGAACGGGTCGCCCCAGCTCTGGTAGTTCACCGCCATCAGCAGGTAGACGGCGATCAGCGCGATCCCGAGCCCGATCTCCAGGCGCAAGAACGCGCTGCGCATGTTCTCGATCTGGCCGCGCACCGTGATCTTGTCGGGCGCCTGAAGGGTCTTCTGCTCCTCTTGGACGATCGCGTCGATGTCGCGGGCGACCGAGCCGAGGTCGCGGTCCTGGACCGAGGCGAAGACGTCGAAGGTCGGCTGGATGTTGACGTGGTTGATCACCGTCTGGGTCGGCACCCGGCGCAGCTCGGCGAGGCTCGACAGCAGGGTCAGCACGCCGGGGCCGGTGCCCGCAGTCGCGGCGGCGCGCACGAACATCGGCGTGTTGCGCAGGTCGGCCAGCGAGGCGTTGCGGTATTCCGGCGTCTGCACCCAGAGCTGGTAGGGGATCCCGGTCTTGGGGTCGGGCCAGAAGTTCGGCGTCACCTGGTAGCTGCCCGACAGCGAGATGTTCATGTTCTGCGCCACCTGCTGCTCGGTGAGCCCGAGTTCGGAGGCCAGGCGCCGGTCGACGTCCACGTAGAATTGCGGCTCGTTGACGATCTGCTGCAGGTGGACGTCGACCAGGCCCTTGGTGTGCTTGAGCCGCTGGACGATGCGCTGGGCGACCTCCAGGTCCTTCTCCTTGTTCCGGCCGGAGACCTGCACGTCGATCGGCGTGATGACGCCGAAATTCAGGATCTGGGTGATCATGTCGGCGGGCTGGAAATAGGCGATCAGGTCGGGGAAGCGCTGCATCAGCACCGCGCGCAGGCGCTTCATGTAGCCGGCGACCGAGCCGTGGCCCTCCTTGAGGCTGATCAGCATCTGGCCGTCGTTGTAGGAGACGAACGAGCCGTCCGAGAACGCGAAGTTGTAGTTGGTCGAGGGCAGGCCGATGTTGTCGAGGATCTGCTCGATCTCGCCCGGCGGGATCACCTCCCGGACCGTGTCCTCGACCTCGGCGAAGACCTGCTGGGTGGTCTCGATGCGCATGCCCGTGCGGGTGCGCAGGTGCAGGGTCATCTGGCTCGCCTCGATCTGCGGGAAGTAATCCTGCCCGACGAAGACGAACAGCACGCCGGTCGTGCCCAGGATCAGGCCCACGACGCTTAAGGTAGCGAGCCGGCGGCCGAGCACCGCGTGCAGCAGCCCGATATAGCCCCGGTGGAACCGGCTGAAGCCGCGCTCGAACGCCCCGTGGGCCCGCCCGGCGAGGCGGAACACGGGTCCCGAGACGAGGCCGAACGCCCGGGCGATCCGGCCCCGGCGGGGCGGGTCCCGCCCGTCCCGGTCCTTGGCGTGCTTCTGCGCGTATTCCGGTGCCACGATCACGTCGATCAGCAGCGGCACCAGGGTGCGCGACAGCAGGTAGGAGGTCAGCATCGCGAACACGACCGCGAGCGCCTGCGGGGTGAAAAGGTATTTCGGCGTGTCGGCGAGCGCGAACACCGCCGTGAAGGCCGCGCAGATCGACAGGGTCGAGATCAGCGCCGGCTTGGCGATGCCGGCGGCGCCGTGGACCACGCTCTCGCGGAACTCCTCGCCCTCCTCGAACAGCCGGTAGGTGTTCTCGATCGCCACCGTGGCGTCGTCCACCAGGATGCCGACCGCGAGCGCGAGGCCGCCCAGCGTCATCACGTTGATGGTCTCGCCCAGAGCCGCCAGCACGGCGAGCGAGGTCATCACGCAGAGCGGGATCGAGATCAGCACGATCAGGGTCGAGCGCCACGAGCCGAGGAACAGCAGGATCGCCAGCCCCGTGAGCGCCGCCGCGATGGCGGCCTCGTGCAGCACGCCCTCGATGGCGTTCGAGACGAACACCGACTGGTCGAACAGCGGCTTGATCGTCAGCCCCTCGGGGGCGGCGGCCCGGATCGTCGGCATCGCCGCCTTGACGTTGTTGACGACGTTCAGCGTCGAGGCGGTGCCGTTCTTGATCACCTGCATCAGCACGGCCTGGCCGCCATCGGCCCGGACCACGTTGATCTGCGGCGGCCCGCCGTCGCGGACATAGGCGACGTCGCGCATCAGCACCGGCTGGCCGGCCACCACCTTGATCGGCGCGAGGTTGAGGGTCTCGATCGAGGGCGGCGTGGCGTTGAGCTGGATCGGGTATTGCTGCTCGCCGATCTTGGCGAGGCCGGACGGCACCGTCAGGTTCTGGGCCGTCATGGCGTTGGTGACGTCGAGCGGCGTCAGGCCGAGCGCCTGGAGGGCGTTGAGGTCGAGATCGACCATGATCTGCCGGGGCGCCCCGCCGAACGGCGCCGGGAGGGTCGAGCCCGGCACCTGCGCCAGGGTCTGCCGGATCCGGTACTGGGCGTAGTCGTAGACCTGGTTGAGGCTGTCCTTGGCCGAGGTCAGGGCCAGCTGGATCACCGGCACCGAGGAGGCCGAGTAGCGCACGATGATCGGCGGCTGGGTGCCGGCCGGCATCGCGGCCCGGATCGAGTTGGTGGAGGACACCACCTGGGCGATGGCCAGGTCGATGCTGACCGCGGGATCGAAGTAGATCCGCTGCACCGCCGTGCCCTGAAGCGTGGTCGACTCCATCCGGCGGATGTTGTTGACGTTGTTGGAGATGCCGTACTCGGCGTAGGTCGTGATGCGCTGTTCCATCTCCGGCGTGGACAGGCCGGTGTAGGTCCAGACCACGACGACGACCGGGATGTCGACGACCGGCAGCACGTCCTTGGGCGTGACGATCAGCGCGCCGACGCCGCCGAGCATCATCAGCACGGCGAGCACGTAGGTCGTGATCCGGAACTTGAGCGCGTAGAGGACGAGTCCCATGCGGTCTCCGCCGGCCGGCGCAGGGCCGACCCCTTCGCGTCGCCTGTTGGCGTACCAAATACCCGATTGGTTTCGCTACCATGTCCGGGCAGGCAAAGGACGGGCCGCGACGCCGCAGGGCGGGCCTATCGGCTACGACGGTCACACCTCTCACTTTGGTACCGTGCCGGTCCCGGCAGATTCTGGTCCGGAAGGGCAGGTACGCGCTCCCTCCCCCCTCTGCGGGGGGAGGGAGCGCCGCGGTGTTTCCAGCGTATCCTGTGGGCCCCGATGTGTGAATCCGCTAGGCAAGCGGGGCGAGGGATTCTCGTCCGCACGCCTGCTCGGATCGCCCCCCTCAGCGCAGCAGCGCCGTCTTGTCCACGTGGAGCGCGGCGCCGATCTCGTCGAGCGCCTTGTGCTCGACTTCGCTGATGCCGCCGAAATCGGCCACGTCGGCGCCGATCAGGAAGACGTCCTGGCGCTGGTCGATCGGCCGTTCCGCGATGGCGCCCACCAGGCGCAGGTTCTCCAGGCGGCCGGCCCGGGTCTTGGCCCGGGCGATGGCCTCGTAGAGCTCCTGCTCGACCCGCAGCGTGTCGTAGGACTTCTCGAGGATCGGGTTGGCGCGGATGCCGGCGATCGCCGACTCGATCTCCTCCTCGGCGACGTCGCCGTCGGCCACGATGACGTTGGCCGCGGCCGAGACCGCGGCCTGGAGGAAGACGGCATCGCCCGCATACGACATGATCGTGCGGCCGAACCGAAGGATGGCGTCCTGGAAAATGCTCATGCCGACCTCCCGTGCGGTCGGAGATGGCGGATATTGTGGCGGCCGAGTCAAGATCCGGCCGCGCTTGCACCGGGGACTGACCTCGCGCGCGCGCATTATGGTTTCGCGGGCGGGTCCTTACGCGGTCCCGAGATCGCGGGCCGCCACCCGCAGCGCGTCGTTCATCCGGGTCTGCCAGCCGGGCCCGGTCGCCTTGAACGCCTCGACGATCGCCGAATCCAAGCGCAGGCTCACGAGTTGCTTGGTCGGCGCCTTCTGGGGGCCGCGGGACCGGCGCAGCGTCGCCGCCAACTCGGGGAACGCTTCGGCGAAGGGACGCGCCTGGCGTGCCTGGGCATCGGTGACCTCGGGATTGTCCGCGTCGGCCGCGATCCCGGCCTGGATGCGTGCCTCCTCGGCATCCGTGATCGGCGGGAGATCGAGCTTAGGCATCCTCGTAGATCCTCCGTTCCCTACGGCTCGCCGGGCGCAGGCTGATGAGGGACAGCGCCTCGGAGCCGAGTGGCGCGATCACGGCTGCCACGAGGCGGTCGTCCAGAAGGCCGATCGCCACGAAGCGCGGGCGGCCATCAGATGCCGGATGCGAGGGCACGACCACGGAATCCTCGAACCGGAGCCGATCGCGAGCGTCCGCAAAGTCCAGCCCGTGCTTGGCGAGGTTGCTCGCCCGCTTCGGCTCGTCCCAGACCACGCGCATGTGCGTATCTACGACCTGAACCGATGTCGGTCAATCAGATCGTAGATACGATTTACTCAGAGCCGCCCAGCATCGACGGGAGGACCGCCCCCGTCAGCAGCAGCGGAACCCGGAGGTGTTGCCCACGCCGAAGCGGGCATTCTCCCGGTTGCGGAAGAACTCCAGCTCGGTCATCGGCGCCTGGTCGGGATGGGTGCGGCGGATATGCGCGGCGTAGGCCGCGTAATCCCCCTGCCCGACCATCAGCCGGGCGCCGTCGCAGACGCATTTGGACAGCTCCTGGAGACGGCGGCGCAGGCTCTGCTGTGGTTCCATGGCGGTCCCTACTCGGCCGGTGCGAGGTGCGGCTCGGTCTCGAGGGCGGTCCAGCGGTCGGCCCGCCAGGCCTTCAGGCAGGCGGCGATGCCGAAGCCCGCGATGGCGACCACGAGGCCGATGAACAAGGCCGCCAGCACGGCGTCGATCCGGTCGTTGAGGATGATCTGCGCCATCTGGTCGGCGTTCTTGGCCGGCGCCAGGAGCTTGCCCTCGGCGGCGGCCGTCGCGTAGCGCTCGGCATGGGCCAGGAACCCGATCTTCGGGTCGGCGGAGAACAGCTTCTGCCAGCCGGCCGTGAGGGTGCACAGGCACAGCCACGCGGTCGGGATGATGGTCACGAACGCGTAGCGCTCGCGCTTCATCTTGAAGATCACCACCGTGCAGAGCGTCAGCGCCACCGCGGCCAGCATCTGGTTGGAGATGCCGAACAGCGGCCACAGGGTGTTGATGCCGCCGAGCGGGTCGGTCACGCCCTGGTACAGGAAGTAGCCCCAGGCGCCGACCGCGATGGCGGTGGCCGCGATGCTCGGCCCCCAGGACGTGGTGTTCCGGAACGACGGCACCGCCAGCCCGACGAGATCCTGCACCATGAACCGGCAGGCGCGGGTGCCCGCATCCACGGCCGTGAGGATGAACAGGGCCTCGAACAGGATCGCGAAATGGTACCAGAACGCCATCATCGCCTTGCCGCCGATGGCCGAGGAGATGATGTGGGCCATGCCGACCGCGAGCGTCGGGGCGCCGCCGGCGCGCGAGATGATCGTGTGCTCGCCGACATCCGCGGCGGTCTGGGTGATCACCTCGGGGGTGGTCGCGAAGCCGAGCTTGGTCACGGCCGCGGCGGCTGTCTCGGGCGTGGTGCCGACGAGCGCCGCGGGCGAGTTCATGGTGAAGTAGACGCCCGGGTCGATCACGCAGGCGGAGACCAGCGCCATGATCGCCACGAACGATTCCATCAGCATGCCGCCGTAGCCGATGAAGCGGGCATCCGCCTCGCTGGCGATGAGCTTGGGCGTGGTGCCCGACGAGATCAGGGCGTGGAAGCCGGAGACCGCGCCGCACGCGATGGTGATGAACAGGAACGGGAACAGGCTGCCCGCCCAGACCGGGCCGGTCCCGTCCACGAACTTCGTCACCGCCGGCATCTGCACGTGCGGCGCGACGACCGCGATGCCGAGCGCCAGCCCGACGATCGTGCCGATCTTGAGGAAGGTCGAGAGGTAGTCCCGCGGCGCCAGCAGCAGCCAGACCGGCAGGATCGAAGCCACGAAGCCGTAGCCGATCAGCATCCAGCACAGCTGCGGGCCCGTGAAGGTGAAGGCCGGGGCCCAGACCGGGCTGGCCGCCACCGAGCCGCCACCCAGGATCGCCAGCATCAGCAGGACGAAGCCGAGGATTGAGACCTCGCCGATCCGGCCCGGGCGGATGTAGCGCGCGTAGACGCCCATCAGCATGGCGATCGGGATCGTCGACATCACCGTGAAGGTGCCCCACGGGCTCTCGGCGAGCGCCTTGACCACGATCAGCGCCAGCACGGCCAGCAGGATGACCATGATCAGGAAGGTGCCGAACAGCGCGATGATGCCCGGCACGGTGCCGAGCTCGGCCCGGATCAGCTCGCCGAGCGACCGGCCGTCCCGGCGCATCGACACGAACAGGACCATGAAGTCCTGCACCGCCCCCGCCAGCACCACGCCGGCCAGGATCCACAGCATGCCGGGCAGGTAGCCCATCTGGGCGGCGAGCACCGGGCCGACCAGTGGGCCCGCGCCCGCGATCGCCGCGAAATGGTGGCCGAACAGGACGCTGCGGTTGGTGGGGACGTAGTCGAGCCCGTCATTGTGCCGGACCGCGGGCGTGAGGCGCTTCGGATCGAGGCGCATCACCTTCTCGGAGATGAATTTCGAGTAGTAGCGGTAGGCGATCAGGTAGACGCAGACCGCCGCGACCACGATCCAGAGGGCGTTGATCGTCTCGCTGCGCTGGGTGGCCACGATTGCCAGCGCCGCGGCGCCGAGCGCTCCCACGAGGGCCCAGGGCCCGTGGTCGCGAACCTGCCTGCCGATCGCCGTACCCATCCGTCCCGCTCCCTGACCGACCGCCTCGCGCTCGGGGCCGCGGGGGCCGCCGGCTGGGACTCGCGGGTCCCGGGCTACAGGGGCGGTTTATCCTATTCGTCCGCCGTTGACGCAAGCGATCCGAGCTGTGATGCAGCTTTGGCGGCGGCACGACGCCCAATCTGTCACATCGGGACTTCGGCACGGCCAGCGCCTTCACGGGCCGGCGGCCGAATCCCGTCCCCGCCTGCCGCGAGCGAAGGAAGGGCGCCGGCGCGATCCGGCCCCGCGAGGAGCGGACAACAATGGCGAAGGTCGCATTCCTGGGTCTCGGCGTGATGGGCGGCCCGATGGCCGGACACCTCGCCAAGAAGGGCCACGACGTCACCGTCTACAACCGGACCACCCCCAAGGCCGAGGCCTGGGTGAAGGCCCATGGCGGCGCCTCCGCGGCGACGCCCCGGGAGGCCGTCGCGGGCGCCGAGATCGTGTTCGCCTGCGTGGGCAACGACGACGACCTGCGCAGCGTCGTGCTGGGCGACGACGGCGCGCTCGCCGGCATGGCGTCCGGTGCGGTGTTCGTCGATCACACCACCGCGTCGGCCGAGGTCGCCCGGGAACTCGCCGAGGTCGCCCAGGCCAAGGGGCTCGGCTTCATCGACGCGCCGGTCTCCGGCGGCCAGGCCGGCGCCGAGAACGGCGTGCTCACCGTGATGTGCGGCGGCGAGCCGGCGACCTATGCCAAGGTCGAGGCGGCGATCGGGTCCTTCGCCCGCGCCTGCCGGCTGATGGGCCCGGTGGGCTCCGGCCAGCTCACCAAGATGGTCAACCAGATCTGCATCGCCGGCCTGGTCCAGGGCCTGTCCGAGGGCGTCCACTTCGCCAAGCGCGCCGGCCTCGACGTGGAGGCGGTGCTCGACGTGATCTCCAAGGGCGCCGCCGGCTCCTGGCAGATGGAGAACCGCGGCAAGACCATGAACCAGGGCCAGTTCGAGTTCGGCTTCGCGGTCGACTGGATGCGCAAGGATCTCGGCATCCTGCTGGACGAGGCCCGCCGCAACGGCGCCAGGCTCCCGGTCTCGGCGCTCGTCGACCAGTTCTACGCCGAGGTGCAGTCCATGGGCGGCAACCGCTGGGACACGTCGAGCCTGGTGGCGCGCCTGGAGCGCTGAGGCTCGCCCACCGCGACACGATCCGGCGGCCCCGCACGGCGCAGGATCGTGTCGCGGATCCCCGGCCTGGGCGGGGCTCGGGGTCGGCGCGCGTCAGATCCCCCAATACGGTGCGGCGTCGTAATACCGGTGGATCTGCTCCTCCCAGGCGCCGTCCTCGGCCGGGTCGGTGCCCTCCGGGGTGCGGGCGGGGGCGGCGCGCAGCTGCTCCTCGGTGAGGTCGAGCACGTAGGCGTCCTGCTCGGGCGCGAAGCGCAGCACCGTCCAGGGCAGCGTGTAGAAATCCTCGCCGAGGCCCAGGAAGCCGCCGAAGCTCATCACCGCGTAGGCGACCCGGCCGGAGACCTTGTCGAGCATCAGCCGCTCGATCCGGCCGACCTTGCTGCCGTCCGGCCGGCGCACGTCGGTGCCGATGACCCGATCGCTGGCGATCAGGCTGCGGGGATGCCGCGGCGCGGGGTGGGGCTGCCGCTCCGCGAGGTGGGAATGGTCCGCCATGGTCGCCTCCGGGATCGCGCTGCGCGTTTCGGTCGTTGCCTGGAAGAACGCGTTGCCTGAAAAACGCCCGGCCCGTGCGCGACGTTCCGGTCCGGGCCTGCGCCCGCCCCCTCCGACGGACGAACAGCTCCCGCATGCAGAACCCGTTCACCGCCCCAGGTTTCGGCCTGAAGCCCGGCCTCGCGCTCGCCGCCCTGGCCCTGTCCGTCGCGGCCGGGCACGCCCAGGACCGCGGCAGCGTCAACCCGAGGCCGCTGCCGCCGCTCGAGCATCCGGACGCGCCCACGACCCCGGCCAAGGCCCTGTTCGGCCGCGTCACCCGGGCCTCCGGCGGGCCGGCCCACATCTACGGGTTCTACGCCAAGGGCTGCTTCGCCGGCGGCGAGGCGCTGGCGATGGACGGGCCGAACTGGCAGGTGATGCGCCCGTCCCGCAACCGGATGTGGGGCACGCCGGTCCTGATCGATTTCGTCGAGCGCCTGTCGCAGAAGGCCGCCCGGGTCGGCTGGCCGGGGCTGCTCGTCGGCGACATGGCCCAGCCCCGCGGCGGCCCGATGATCACCGGCCACGCCTCGCACCAGATCGGCATCGACGCCGACATCTGGCTGACCCCGATGCCCGACCACCGCATGAGCCGGGCGGAGCGCGAGGAGACCTCGGCCACCGACATGGTCCGCCGGGACCGCCTCGACATCGACCCGGAGGTCTGGACCCCGACGCACCTGCAGCTGATCAAGCTCACCGCCGAGCAGCCGGAGGTGGAGCGCATCTTCGTCAACGCGGCGATCAAGAAGGCCCTGTGCCGGGACGCCGCGGGCAGCCGGTGGATGTCCAAGGTGCGCCCGATGTACGGGCACAACTACCACTACCATATCCGGCTTTCCTGCCCGGCCGGCCAGGACGATTGCCAGCCCCAGGGGGCGCCCCCGGCCGGGGATGGCTGCGACGACCTGAGCTACTGGTTCTCGGACGCGGTGCTGCATCCCAAGCCGCCCAAGGTGCCGCCGAAGGCCAAGCCCGCCATGACCATGGCGGCCCTGCCGTCCGCCTGCCGGGCGGTGCTGAAGGCGCCGTAGCCTCGCCGGGACCGGGATTGCGGCGGCTCAGTCCAGGCACTGGGCGAAGTAGAGCTGCCGGATCCGCTCCATGGCCTGATACGCCTCCCCCGGCCTGAAGGTCATGAGCTCCGGCCCGTCGGGGACGCGGCCGAAGAACGACCGGGGGAGATCGGCCACGAAGCCGCGCTCGCCCGTGTACAGCCCGTCCCGGTTCTTCACGTTGACCGAGCCGCAGACGATCGACTCGCCGCTGCGGCGCAGCACGGTGACCTTCGCGTCCGGGCTGTTCAGGTGCCGCCCGATCAGGTCGAGGACCGCGCGGGTGTCCGCCGGCCCCAGGGCGGCGCCGGAGCCGTCGTCCACCGTCTGGGCGCGGGCTCCCGACGCGACGGCGGCCATCGCCAGGCAGAGCAGAGCGGATACGGGTCGGATCATGCGGTGCTGCCTGCGCTCCTCGCGCGTCGTCTCTTTCCGAACGCCGGCGGCCCGCATTCGGGACGAGGCTCCAGACGCGCCACGCTACGGGGTGCAACGCCGGCGGGAAAGCGCGCGATCCGGATTTCGAAGCCACTCCGGACCGATTGCAGCACTATCCATGACGTCATCGCCCGCCGACAGAGCCGGACAGGATGTTTCGGAAGGCTATAACGGCGCCGGTCAATAATAATATGCGGCTCCTATGAAGTCGGATTCTTATTTTTTCCTGTCGGCTCACGGCACACTTGTTTCCCGGCACGAACCCGTATGGAACGGGCGGCGTGCCTGTGCGGGCGCGGACGAGGAGATCGCAGCGTGACCCGATGGCTGACGGCCGTGATGATCTCCACCACGCTGATGAGCGCGCCGGCGTGGGCGCGCCTCGGGGTGGACGACAAGGCGTCGCTCTGGCCGCGCGCCTCCATGGCCGACAAGGTCGATTTCACCGACCGGATGGGCAAGGCGATGCGCACGCTCTCGCCCGATCTCGACAGCCGCTACTTCATGCACTGCCTGGAGGAGACGGCGAATATCGGCGACACCAAGGACCTGACGCTGAACGACATGGTGCGCACCTGCCTGTCGCTGCACGCCCGGGACGCGAAGGATCCGGAGTGAGCGCCCGGTGCCGGGCGTGATCCGCCGGGGCGGCAGGCGGACCGCCGGCGCGGCGCTCGGCCTCACCCTGCTCGCGGCCGCGGCGACCGGCGGCCGGGCCCAGGGCCTGCCCGACCGCCCCGGCGCGGCGATCGGCCCGGACGACGCGCAGGCCGTGCGCGCCCTGATCGAACGGGACCTGGGCCGCGACCTGCGCAGCGCCGACGCGCGGCTGGCCGGCCTCCGGCTGGGCCGCGCCGGGGGGATCTGCGGTACGGTCGAGGTCAGGAACCGGATGGGGACCTACACGGGCCCGCGCCCCTTCGTGGCCGATCTCGGTGCCGGGTTCGCCGGGCGGCTGCCGGAGGGCGCGGAACTGCGCAATCCCGGGAGCGCGGCCGACTTCACGAGGCTGGAGCGCGCGCGGGCGATGTTCGTGGAGAACTGTATCGACCGGTGATATCCAGGCCCGATCCCCGATCCGAGCCGGACGCGCCCGCCGGATCGGCTGTCGGGATCGCCACACGGCACCGGCGTCCCTGATGGAGTGTTCCCGCATGCGAATCCGCAGCCTGTTGCCGACGACGCTCGTGTTGGCCGTCCTCGCGGCGCCGGCCCTCGGCCAAGCGCCGGCGGAGCCGCCGGCCCAGGCGCCGGCGGAGCCGCCGGCCAACGCCCTGAAGGCCGCCAAGCTGGCCGGGCTGGCCGGGTTCGTGAACGTCCATTGCCCGGCGCTGCGGACCGACGGCGACCGCTTCAAGAGCGTGGTCCAGGCCATGGGCGTCGATCCGGCGGACCTCGAGCGCGACACCCTGCTGCTGCAGGCCCGCGCCTACCTGGCCGTCTACGAGAAGGACGTGCCGGCCAGCTGTGCCCGCGCGGACGAGATGTTCGGGCGCACCGGCAAGGTCGTCCCGGGGGTGTTCGTCCCGCGCTGATCGCCCAACCCGGCGCGACGTGCTAGGG
The DNA here is from genome assembly GCF_008040085.1 of Methylobacterium sp. WL7. Lineage (NCBI taxonomy): Bacteria > Pseudomonadati > Pseudomonadota > Alphaproteobacteria > Hyphomicrobiales > Methylobacteriaceae > Methylobacterium > Methylobacterium sp. WL7. The sequence goes on from NZ_VRVG01000035.1 coordinate 31,951, forward strand.
CCACCGGATGCCCCGCTGGCTTTTCCTCATCCTCGTCACCGCCCTCGCCCTCTCGGTCGTGGGCGGTGTGCTCATCGTGCTGCGCAGCCCGCGGAGCACCCCCCAGCCCGAAGCGGGCGCCGTCACCGCGCCGGCGGTGCCGGCACCGGCTGCGCGGCCGGGCGGCAGCCCGTAACGGCTCAGGCGGCGATCCCGGTCCCCACCGGGCAGCTCACGCCGGTGCCGCCGAGCCCGCAATAGCCCGCCGGGTTCTTGGCGAGGTATTGCTGGTGGTAGCCTTCGGCGAAGTAGAAGTGCTGCAGCGGCACGATCTCGGTGGTGATGTCGGGGAAGTCGCGCGCCTGCAGGGCCTCGGCGTAGGTCGCCCGCACGGCCTTGGCGGTCGCCTCCTGCTCGGGGCCGACGGTGTAGATGCCCGAGCGGTACTGCGTGCCGGCATCGTTCCCCTGGCGCATGCCCTGGGTCGGGTTGTGGCTCTCGAAGAAGGTCCGCAACAGGGCGTCGAGGGGCAGGATAGCGGGATCGAAGGCCACCAGCACGACCTCGTTGTGGCCGGTCTGGCCGGTGCAGACCTCCTCGTAGGTCGGGTTCGGGGTGTAACCCCCGGCATAGCCGACCGCCGTGACGAACACGCCCTTCGGCAGCTGCCAGAACCGGCGCTCGGCCCCCCAGAAGCAGCCGAGCCCGAGCACGATCGTCTCGATCCCCGGGGGATAGGGGCCCTTGAGCGGGTTGCCGTTGACGAAATGGGTCTCGGTGGTCGGGACGGGATTCGGGCGGCCCGGCAGGGCCTCGGCGGGGCTCGGCATCTCGGGGCGCTTGCGGAACAGGAACATCGTCTCTCGCCTTCCGGGTCTCAGGGTGTGATCCGAATATGGGGTCGACCCGGGCTCCAAAGAAGCGGCCGGGAAAGCGGCCAAGAAGCTGGGCATGACAGGTTTGGCCGTCTGCAAGAGCCGTACAGCGCGCTGGAAACCCGTGCGTCCGTGGCTAATCCCGACTGGAGGACTGGACCGGGCCTGCGATTTCCGGCTTGTAGGCGCGAGGGAGCCGCCCCCACAGGTCGCGGCGTGAGGGGCTGAAGCCGGATGGAGACGGGCTGGACCGCCACGAGCCACGTGCTGGACAATCTCAGGACGGAATCGAACCGGGGCGACCCGTTCGCCGCGGCCGTGCGGGCGACCCGGATGCCGATGATCGTCACCGATCCGCGGCAACACGACAACCCGATCGTGTTCGCGAACGACGCCTTCCTGACGCTCACCGGCTATTCGCGGCTGGAGGTGACCGGGCGCAACTGCCGCTTCCTGCAGGGGCCGGAGACCGACCCGGCCGCGATCGAGCGCCTGCGTGCCGCGATCCGGCAGGAGGACGACATCAAGATCGACCTCCTGAACTACCGCAAGGACGGCTCGGTCTTCCAGAACGCGCTGTATGTCGGGCCGGTGCGGGATGCGGCCGGGACGGTCGTCTACTATTTCGCGTCCCAGGTCGACGTGAGCGAGCACTACGCGCTCACCGCCGAGATCGCGCGGCTGACGGAGGAGCTCGCCGCGGCGCGGGCCCGGCTCGCGGGGCGGTAGGACCGCCGATCAGGGCTTCGTCAGGAACCCGATCGGCTCCCGGCCCGGCTGGCCGAGCCAGAGCAGCACCGCACCGAGCCCCAGCCCGATCAGCGAGGCCGGGGCCAGGGTGAGCGGCAGGCCCAGAAGGTGCCAGAGCCAGGGCGCCGCCCCCTCGATGCTGCCCTGCAGGGTGCCGGCCTTGTCCTTGAACAGGGTCCCGATCACGTCCGAGAGCGGCGTGACCCGCAGGCCGTTGTTGGCGATCGAGCGGGCGCCGTCATAGACCAGCGCGACGAAGCCGCCGGCCATCAGCAGGAAGCCCAGGACGCGGGCCAGGAAGCGGAACATCGCGGGGTCTTCTGAGCCATGCCTGGCGCCGGGAGAGGCGCCCGCCCCGGGAGTATGGGGCCGGGCCGCCGGGTGCAAGCGGCGGCATGCAGAGCGCGGCCTGCGGGCGGTTGCCGGCCTGAGGGGGCCATGCCACAGGGTCCATGCCACAGGGTCGCCCGGCGGGGGCTTGCCGTGAGGATGTGCCGCCGGAGGACCGGTCGAGCTTGGAAGCGCGCGTGAACACACTCGGCCTGGTGATCTTCGATTGCGACGGCGTCCTCGTGGACAGCGAGCCCCTGAGCCTCGCCTGCCTCACCGCCGGCCTGAACCGGATCGGGGTCGCGATCACCTTCGAGACGGTGCGGGCGCGCTTCACCGGCACCTCCATGGTGTCGATCATGGACCACGTCGCGCGCGATTACGGCGTCACCGCCCCTCCGGGCTTCGTGGAGGCGGTCAAGGCCGAGACGCTGGTGCTGTTCGATGCCGAGCTGCGGGCGATGCGGGGCGTCGCCGAGGCGGTCGCGGCCCTGGGCCTGCCGACCTGCGTCGCGTCGAGCAGCGATCCGGTGCGGCTGCGCCATTCCCTGAGCCTGACCGGGCTCCTGCCGCTGTTCGGCGAGCGCGTCTTCTCCTCGGCGCAGGTCGCCCGGGGCAAGCCCTTCCCGGACCTGTTCCTGTTCGCCGCCGCGCGCATGGGGGCGGCGCCGGAATCCTGCCTGGTGATCGAGGACAGCGTGCCCGGGGTCACGGCGGCCCGGAGCGCCGGGATGCGGGTCGCCGGCTTCACCGGCGGCGGCCATTGGGGCCACGACCCCGCGGGGGCCGACCTGATGACGGCCGGCGCCGGCCGGGTCTTCTCGGATTTCTCCGACCTCGCCGCGGTGATCGCCGCCGCCTGAACGATCGCGTCTCCCGGAGGCCCGAACCGGACCGGCTTCCTGCCAGGCCGGCCCCGAAAATCGGAACCCCATTCCGTTGACGGGCCGGCGGCCCGCGCCCATCTTGATCGGCGCCGACCCGGACGTTTCGCGACCTCCGGCGGCCGCGGTGATTTGAGAAGCGTAGCTTGCGCCGCGTCATCAAACGCTAAAGCACTGCGACGGCGCCCGCGCCGCGCGGTCCTTCAGTCTGGAGGACAGTCGATGTCGATCCGAACCGTCTCCCTTCGACGCCCGCTCCGTTCCGTATCCGGCGCCCCGGCCCATCGCTGGCGCTGTCGATGCCGAGTGGGTCTCACGGCGAAACCCGGGATGCGCCCGCGAGCCTGAGCCGGCCGAGCGCCCGCCCCGCGGCAGCGCATCCGTCACATCCGGGGCGTAGAGACCCGCCCGATCGCGTCGATCGGCGAGTCCCGCGCGCCTTCGACGATCCGTACCATCACCCGCATTCCGGCACGGCCCTGGCGCCGGCCATCGCAGGATTCCGTCCCATGCCCAGCCTCGACGTCGCGTTCACGCCGACAGACCGTCCCGACCCCATCCCCAGCACGCTTGAACCCGAAAGCACCTTTGCGCCCGAAGACGTCGCCCGCGCGGAGCGGGCCGAGCCGCCGCGGGTGATCGAGATCGGCGAGATCACCGCCGGCATCGCCGTGCCCGAGGGGCGCGGCGTGCGGTTCTTCTCGTCGGCGCGGGATTTCGACGGGCTCGACGGCGCGGTGTTCCGCAACGCGGAGCAGGCGGCCCGTGCCGCCCGCGAGCGGGTCGCGGCCCGCACCCGCTCGGCCGCCCGCGGCGGTCAGACGGCTGCGGAGATCCGGCGCCGCCGGGCGTGACGGCGCGCGCCGACCGGGCCCTTACCGCGCGCACTCGTCCCGGGTGCGCTTCATCGCTTCCGCGAACCCGGCGAGCGCGTATTCGTCGCTCGTCGGGTTGCCGCGCAGCGACGTGGTCTTGATCACCAGCTTCGGGTTGCGCGCGCTCATCTCGGAGACCACCCGGGCCTCTTCGGCGGGGTTCTGCAGCCAGGCGTTCCCGTCCTTCACGACGAGGCCGTAGCGGCCGGCGCCGAGGTTGAGGCTCGGGTCCGTCGGCGCCGCGGCGGAGCCCGGCTTGACCTGGGAGGCCGCGGGCTTCGACGGGAAGCCCAGCATCACCGCGACCTCGTTCTGGACGTTCTCACCCTTGCGCACGCTCACGAACAGGTAGGCGGTGTCGCGCTTCAGGGTCTTGGGCGAGCGGGTCTGCGGCTGCGCGATGGCGTAGCAGAGCTTGGCGCGGCCATCGCCGTTCACGAACACGTTCCAGTCGCCGAAGATCGCCACCGGGGTGGCCTGCTGCATCCCGGGCGGGGTCGCGGCCTTCTTCTCGGCCCGCGGGGTCCGCTCCCGGCGCGAGCGACGCCCGCGCTTGGCGGGGGCGGCATCCGTGAAGCCGTCCGGCTGCGCCTCCTGGGCCTGGGCGACCGTCGCGGACAACAGGCCGACACTCCCGACGACGGCGCCGGCGAGGCCGGTGACGAGACCGGAGGCGAGCAGGGCGAGGGCTCCGACCGGGAGCAGGCGGGGGACGCGGACCATCTTCACTTCCTGACGACGGGCGGCCCCATGCGCGGGGCCGGACCGGGGATCGGGAATAGTGAAGCTCGCGTAAGAAGTCGGCAAGATGGCGGCCAAGGTCTTCATCGCGGCCGGGATCTCCGGGCACCGCGATTCGCGGCCGCCCGAAGCGATGGCGGACCGGCGCGCGTGGCGGACCGGCTCAGACCGCCCGCACCTCGGCGGCCAGCGTCGCGATCACCGCCGCGGGCACCGACACGGTGTCGGCCGGCTCCGCCTGTGCGGCGGCGGGCGTCACGGCGTTCGGCTGAGCCGGCGCCGGGCGCTTGCGGGGCGGATCGTTGTAGGGGGTGTTGTAGCCCTTGCGGACGGCCGACCAGTAGGTCTCCCGGGTCAGGCCCGAACCCGTCAGGGCGGCATCGATCATGGCGGTGGCCCGTGCCGCGAGGTCTGGCACCTCGTCCGGCTTCAGCCAACTCTCGACAGGCATCATGCGATCTCCGATCCACACGGCCGAGCTTCTAACGGACCAGACTTAGCCAGACGGTGAACGCGCGGGCCGGGGGAAGGTTGCGATGCACAAATTTCCGCCGGGCCTGTGGGTTGGTGTGCGTAGCCGAGCCCGATGGAGTCCACGGACGCAAGTCCCGAAGCCGCCGACGGCGCACCGTATGGGCAGAAGCCGAAGCTGGCCCCTATGCTCGATGGACGATCAGGTCGAAGCCCTCGTCCGGGGTCGGCGCCACGAAGTACCGCGTGAACAGCGCGAACTGCGCGTCCGTCACCGTGAAGTCGTGCGTGCCGGCCGCATTCCGCGCGCGCAGGCGCGCCCTGCACACGTCATCGGCCACATCGAGATAGTGGAGCCGGTGGGCGACCCCGGCTTCCTCGAACAGGGTGCGCATCCAGTCCCGGCTGGCGCGGGTGTTGGCGGGGAAATCCAGCACCACCGAGAGCCCGGCCCGGAGCAGGTCCACCACATGCGGGCCCATCACGCTGCGCAGGCGGGTCGAATGGCGGACATAGTCGGCCGGGGTGGTCTGCTCATCGGGATACAGCCGGGCGAGCCAGCGATCCTCGGCCACCACGATGGTGCCGGGCGCCGCGCCGAGGCCGGCGGTGAGCGTCGATTTCCCGGCGGCGATCTTGCCGCAGACGAGATGCAGCGTCGTTTGTTGGGCAGGCATCACGGTCGACCTTGGGCACGGCGCAGCAGGCGCCAGAGTGTTCACGGGCGGGCAGACCCGGCCTGACGGATCAGGCCGGGCCGTTAATTCGGCTGCGGATCGCAGCGGCCACGTGGTTAGTCGACAAGGTCATGGGTGGCGTCTGACAGGTCCCGGCGGGCGAGACCAGGGGGTGCCGGGAATGTCCATCGGGATTTGAAGACGATCGCAGAGCCGGTTTCGGCGGCAGCTGCGGGTTGACGCCGGCGATTGTGACCAGCCGGAGACTGCGTCAGCTTCCCGTATCTTGAGCCCAAGCGTTTCGGTTTTGCCATTATGCCACGATGACGGACAATAAGCCCTCCCTCTGTATTTTATGATACCCATAAAGACCAAAATACATTGTCTTGCAAAAACCGATCTGAATTTAATCTGAAAAACCCAGCGCTGCGTTTGCAAAAATCCCAACCGATGCGCAACTAATAGGGGCCGGCATGACGTGAGTCGGTCGGCGCACGACAGTTCCGCACGGCAGGATGGCCATGGTTGGATCTGTGAACAGGGTGGCGGCGCCCGAAGGGGCACAGCGGCCGGGGACGCACAGGCCGGAGAATCCGGGCCTCGTCGGGAATCCCGGTGAGGCAACGCCGGCGACCGGTCCCGGGCCGGAGCCGGAGGCGGGGTCGCCGCTGGCCGCAGCGGAGCGGCTGGGCTACGCCAAGCTGTCCCAGATCAGCGGCGTCCTGCTGTCCTTGGCGTCGGCCCGGACCAGCGGACGGGACCTCGCCGCCTCCGCGCTTCAGGCGGCCGGCCAGAAGCTCCGGCGGCTCAAGGCGGAAGCCCTGGCGGCCGCGGCCTCCGGGGACACGAAGGCGGCGGCCCGCATCGCCGAAGCGTTGACCAAGGTAGCCCGGGAGATCGCCGATGCCGCCCGGGACTACGCCGCCGCCGGCGGGGACACGGCCCTCACCCAGGCGACGCTCGCCGAGGCTGCGGCGGCGATCGATGTCGGCGCGGCGCCCGAGCGGGGCGCCGGAGGCTCCGATAGGCCGCCGGTCCCGGCGAGCGGGTTCGCGGACGCGTTGAACACCGCGATGGATCGGAACGCCGCGGCGGCGGACGACCCGGGCGCGGCATCCCCGCATCCGGCCGCCGCCGACGCGTCCGATCCGCCCCGATCCCTGCCGGAGGACGCGCCTTATCCCGGTGCGCTGCTCCGGCACGAGGCGGACGATCGGATCGATGACGGCACCGTCCAGGCCGACGCGCACGCGATGCTGGACGAGGCCCTGGCGCTGAAGCGGGCGATGCGGCGGGTCATGGCCCGCACATCGGCCGAGCCGGCGCGGATCGATCCCGTGACCCAGACCGATAGCGCCGCCCCGGGCGCCCGCCCGAGCGGCATCTGGCCTCGCGTCTTCTGACGCACTCACCGAAACCGCAGGATCTCTCGCCATGGACACGATCAGCGCGACGACAGCCCGGCCCGCCGAGCAGCACACCGCCCAGGCGCACCGCGCGGAGCAAGCCAGCGCGACCGACAGGATCGACAAGCAGGCGGCCGAGAACAAGGTCCGGGATGCCAAGCTGGAGCGCGACGAGCAGGCCAGGACGGCGATCGACAGCCGGCCGTCGCAGGCGCACCTGAAATTTCAGGCCTCGCTGCATGCGGACCGGAGCGCGGCCGAACTCAAGACCTCATCGTCCTGAGGCCCCCTGGGGATCCGGCCGAGCCGGCGGGACACCGGCCCGGAGCGCTCGCCGCCGAAGTGGATACCGGTTCGGCGTAAGCGAGCGTGTTGCATCACGGACTTGAAGCCATTCCCGGTTGCAACGCGATCGAGAACGCCTCGAGGACACGGCTCGGCGGCGGAGCCCTGATCTCCGCCCCAGCTGCGGCGGGTGCGCCGTCAGCCGAGCCGTTCGATCCAGCCCTGCGCCTGCGTCCGGACGTTGTCCGGCGCGGTGCCGCCGTAGCTGGTACGGCTGGCCACCGAGTTCTCGACCCCGAGCACGGCGTAGACCGCGTCGGTGATGCGCGGCTCGGCCTCCTGCATCTCGGGCAGCGACAGCTCTTCCAGCCCGACGCCCTTGGCCGAGGCGGCGCCGACCAGGCGGCCGGTGACGTGGTGGGCCTGGCGGAACGGCAGGCCGAGCTCGCGCACCAGCCAGTCGGCGAGGTCGGTGGCGGTGGCGTAGCCGGAGCCGGCAGCCTGGCTAAGCACCCCGGCGTTGGGCTCCAGGTCCTTCACCATGCCGGTCATGGCGGCCAGGCACAGGGAGAGCGCCTGGAGGGCGTCGAACGTGCCCTCCTTGTCCTCCTGCATGTCCTTCGAATAGGCGAGCGGCAGCCCCTTCATCACCACCAGCAGGCCGGTGAGCGCGCCGATGATCCGGCCGGATTTGGCCCGCACCAGCTCGGCCGCGTCGGGGTTGCGCTTCTGCGGCATGATCGACGAGCCGGTGGTGTAGCCGTCCGACAGCTTGACGAAGTTGAACTGCGCCGAGGTCCAGACCACCAACTCCTCGGCGAAGCGCGAGAGATGCACGGCGCAGATCGAGGCGGCGGCCAGCGATTCCAGGGCGAAGTCGCGGTCGGCCACCGAATCCAGGGAGTTGGCGGTCGGCCGGTCGAATCCCAGCGCGGACGCGGTGGCGTGCCGGTCGATCGGGAAGGACGTGCCGGCGAGCGCCGCGGCGCCGAGCGGGCACTCGTTGAGCCGGGCGCGGGCGTCGCGGAACCGGCCGCGGTCCCGGGCCAGCATCTCGACATAGGCGAGGCAATGGTGGCCGAAGGTCACCGGCTGGGCCGACTGGAGATGGGTGAAGCCCGGCATCACCGTGCCGGCATGTTTCAGCGCCGTCTCGGCGAGCGCGCGCTGCAGGTCGGCGGCCTGCTGGTCGAGGGAATCGAGGGTGTCGCGCACCCACAGCTTCATGTCGGTGGCGACCTGGTCGTTGCGCGAGCGCGCGGTGTGCAGGCGCCCGGCGGCCGGGCCGACGATCTCGGTGAGCCGGCTCTCCACCGACATGTGGATGTCCTCGAGCTCGCGCTTGAACACGAACCGGCCCGCCTCGATCTCGTCGCGGACGGACTTGAGCCCGGCCTCGATCGCGGCCACATCGTCTGCCGGGAGGATGCCGGCCGCGCCGAGCATCGCCACATGCGCCAGCGAGCCGCGGATATCCTGGGGCGCGAGGCGCTTGTCGAATCCGATGGAGGCGTTGATCTCCTCCATGATCTCCGCCGGGCCGCTGGCAAAGCGGCCGCCCCACATCCGGTTGCTCATGTCGATCCTTCCGCGCCCTGAACGTCCCGAGGGCCGAGCCTGATGCCCGGCCGCACATCCATCCTGGCCGGCGCGGGCCTCGCTGCGCTCGCCGTCCTTGGCACCGCCCTATACGGGAGCGGTCTCCTGCCCGGCAACATGGCCGGGGCGCCCCAGCCCTGCGCGGGGGCGGCGCAAGCGGTCGCCCGGGTCGACGCGTCCGCCAAGGGCGAGGTCGCCGGCATGCAGGCCGTGACGCAGGCGCGGCCCGCGCCCGAGATCCGGTTCAAGGGGCCGGACGGCGCCGAGACCGCGCTGTCCGACCTCAAGGGCCGGCTGCTGCTGGTCAACCTCTGGGCGACCTGGTGCGCCCCCTGCAAGGCCGAGATGCCGGCGCTCGACCGCCTCCAGGCGGAACTCGGCGGCCCCGATTTCACGGTCGTGGCGATCAACGTCGACACCCGCAACCTCGACAAGCCGCCGGAATGGTTGAAGCAGGCCGGCATCCACGCCCTCGCCATCTACGCCGACCCGGGCGGGCGCGTGCTGCCCGCGATCCAGCGCGACACGCAATCCCCGGGCCTGCCGACCACGATGCTGATCGACCCGCAGGGCTGCACCATCGGGGTGATGAAGGGCCCCGCCGCCTGGTCGAGCCCGGACGGGCTGGGATTGATCCGCGCGGTTCTGGGGCGGACTTCCTGAAGCATCGTTCCGAAAGGTGGCCGCCAGCTTTCGGAACGATGCGCTCGAGGGTTCAGGTGCGCTCGTAAGTGAGGAACCGCCCCTCCGGCGCCAGTTGCTGGATGAGATCGAAATCCTCGCGATTGGCCGTCAGAACGGGAAGGCCAGCCCGCGCGGCGGTCAGGAAGATGACCGCATCGGCGAGGCAGGCCGTGCGCTGATGCCTCTGGTAGCCCTGGAGGCGTGCGAGGGTGCCGGCGACAAGTCCGGCATCCGCGAAGGTCTGTGCGTCGGGCGCCAGCAGGCGCGTCTCCGGTATGCGACTGAAGAGTTCGGCATAGTGATCGCGCAGTGCCGCCCAGTTCGGTCCGTGCGGATCGGCGGCGGCCACCCCGACCGACAGTTCGGCGAGGGCGACGGCACAGTGAAACAGCAGCGCCCGCTCGATGAGCCGGTGCAGCTCCTCGGGCAGCCTGCCGGCAGCGGTATGGATATAGACGCTCGTGTCCAGGACGAGGGCCACAGGCGTCGCCGCGTCGAAGGTCGTCCAATCCGGGCGTTCGCTCTGCGGACGCGGAACGAGGCGAACGCTTCGCTTGTCCGGCTTGCGCCGCCGAAGCGCGCCACGCAGGTCCACGCTCAATGCGAGCCGGTGTCGAGATCGTGGTCTGCCCCGAGCCGTCCCGCCGTGCGGCCGAGAAAATCCGCGACGGGATCGGATTGAGCCAGGAGCGCCAGGGCGACCATGCCGAGTTCGGTTGTCGACGTGATCCCGGCCTCCCGCTTGGCGGCATCCACCAGGGCGGTCGGCACGCGGAAGCTCACGTGCTCGGACGTCTCTCCATCGAGCAGCCCGGCTTGCCGCGCTTCCTCCAGCACGGTGGCATGGATGCGGGCGGCCGAACGCGGCGCCCGCTTCCGCTGTACGGATGTGGTTTTCGGTACAGCCATTCCCTGCACCTCTCCCTCTCGAACGGCGGCAGGATAGCGCAAGGACCGATACACGGACAGATGGCGGCACGCGCCTTCCCGCCTCTTGCCGCCGTTCGAGAGGGAGAGGTGCAGGGA
>NZ_VRVG01000360.1:0-583 GCF_008040085.1 Methylobacterium sp. WL7
GGCAGCTTTCATCCGCTCGGCGTGGTGGGCGCGCAACGCGGCGAAGACTTCAACGGCAGGAATCGCCGGCCGGGGATCGTCCAGCGCCTCCTGCACCGTCAGCCGGAGGAGGACATCGAGCACCGCGTCCTCACGGTCGAGCACCCGAGGCACCGCGCTGACGTTGGAAGAGCAATCAGATTCAGCGAGAGTCTCGGCGCCCACCTGCGGATCGCCGGGGGTGATGGGCTTGCGCGTGCGCATCAATCGCGTCCTCTCGATATCGTACGGCTCGACGGGTCGGCAGAGCGCTTCACCGTCATTGCGAGCGCAGCGAAGCAACCCAGTGCAGCGCGCGCTCCCAGATCGTAGCGTGCCCCTGGGTCGCTTCGCTGCGCTCGCGATGACGGCGCGGAATGCGTACCGACCGATCCAACCGGATCACCGGTGAGACCGCCAATCGGCCTCGGGCATGCCATCCCGCGCGACTTCCAGCTCGACCCGGTCTCCGGCGTCCCGCTGCACGTCGACTTCCTGCGCGTCGTCTCCGGTCAGACCGTGACCGTCGAGGTGCCGGTGCACTTCATCAACGAGGACGCGGCCC
>NZ_VRVG01000361.1:0-582 GCF_008040085.1 Methylobacterium sp. WL7
GTTGAGGGCGTCGAAGACGTGCTTCACGCCGCCGTTGGCGCTCCAGACCGACAGGACGATGCTGACGACCAGGCTCAGGCCCAGCGCGGTGTTGCCCTTCTCGTTCAGGCGCTTGACCTGGTCGCCGATGATTTCCAGAGCGCCCTGGGGCAGGACGCCCTGGAGGCTGGCGATTTGGTCGTTGATGGTCGAGGCGTCGGCCACGAGGCCGTAGCAGGAGACCAGCGCGGCTACCGCCGGGAAGATCGCCAGCAGGGTGAAGAAGGTGACGCCGGCCGCGATCAGCGACAGCCGGTTCTCGCCGATGTCGCGGTAGGTGCGCAGCGCGATGTCCTTCCAGCCCTTGGCGGGGATCTCCGCCGGATGGCTGGCGCCGCGCCCGCGATCGGCCTGGCGGCTCGCGACCGCCTGGGCCTCGCCGCCCTCGTGCGCGGGCGCGGGATCCGAGGAGCCCCCGAACGCGACCAGGCCGACGAGCGCGGTAGCCAGCGCCAGGGTCCAGACCGTCGAGGCGTGCCCCCCGGTGTCGCGGGGCACGGTGCGATCGGGATCGGGGGTAGCCATCGACACGCCTCGCTACGG
>NZ_VRVG01000362.1:0-580 GCF_008040085.1 Methylobacterium sp. WL7
TCGTTGGCTGGGGCTGGTACTACCTGTCGACGGTCCTGGACGACTTCTCACGCTACATCGTCGCCTGGAAGCTGTGCACGACGATGCAGGCCAGCGACGTCACCGCCACGCTCGACCTGGCGCTGGGGGCCGCTGGGCTCGATCAGGCGCGGGTGATGCCGCGGCCACGCCTGCTCTCCGACAACGGGCCGAGCTACGTCGCCAGCGACCTGGCTGACTGGCTCGGCATTCGGGGCATGACCCACATCCGCGGCGCGCCATGCCATCCTCAAACGCAGGGTAAGATCGAGCGTTGGCATCAGACGCTCAAAAACCGCATCCTGCTCGAACACGCCTACTTGCCCGGCGAGCTGGAGGCGCAGGTTGCCGACTTCGTCGAACACTACAACCATGCCCGAGCCCATGAGAGCCTGAGCAACCTCACGCCCGCTGACGTCTACTTCGGACGCGGCGAAGGGATCCTGACCGAGCGGGAACGCATCAAGCGCCAGACCCTGATGGATCGCCGCTTGCGCCATCACGCGCAGGCCGCCTAACCTCCTACCCCAGATGGACCAGAGCCTCTGTCCCTGAACACCGC
>NZ_VRVG01000363.1:0-570 GCF_008040085.1 Methylobacterium sp. WL7
CATATATAGATAAATACTGAAAAGCTAAGCTCCAGACCGACCAGCCTGAAAATGCTGCCGCAATCGCAACAAATGACGAAACTATTGTACTTACCATTTCAGTCATTGAATGAAAGCTCAAGTCTCCCCTTCTTAAGATGCGCGCATCCGGTGCAATCGAAACTGCCATCAACGGAAGCGCTGCGGATAAAATGAGCATAACAGATATAAGCTCAGCATGGCCGGTCAGCGCCGAAAGTATATAGCCCGATGCAGCTACACATACCGCCATTATAGAAATACTGAATAGCAAAAGCCAATACGCCGTTGACCATATAAGTGTATTTGCTTCATCCTGCTGCGCTAAAGCGTAAATTCCGAAGGCAGAGGGCCCGAGTAAATGCGCCATCACAGGAAGCATAATTAGCTGCGAAACGCCTTTCACTAAACTGGAAAGCCACGACATTGCGGTATTGCGCGCAAACCGGCGACTGTCCACCTCTTCTTGCTCAATCGAAGGTTTTGACAGCGTCATTTTATCTCACCCGAAATACTGGGCTTATTTCATATCATATCAGGAGGAATTTGTAC
>NZ_VRVG01000364.1:0-566 GCF_008040085.1 Methylobacterium sp. WL7
ACCCTCCCCCGCAAAGGGGGGAGGGAGACCCGCCCGAGCGCGGCCCTTGCCCTGATTCGGCAGCGATAGGTGAACCCCGTCGCCTGCCCCGCAGAGAGGGGAAGGGATGGTGCTGCGGGTGTCACGCCGAGGCGCGCAGCGTTCCGCGCGCGTCCTGGTCGTGCGCGTCGGCTGCGATCCAACCCGACATCATCACCATCGGCATGCCGGGGCCGGGATGGGCGGCGCCGCCGGCGAGGTAGAGGCCGCGCACCTGCCGCGAGCGGTTGCCGGGCTTGAACGCGCCCATCACCCGCCCGTGCGAGGCCAGGCCGTAGATCGCGCCGTTGAGCACCCGGTAGCGCTCGTGGATGTCCTGCGGGGTCAGGTGGCGCTCGACGACGATGCGTTCCTCCAGGTCGGGCATGCCGGCCGTGCGCTTGAGCTTGTTCAGGATGGTCCGCCGGTAGTTCTGGAACAGGGGGCCGTCCGGACGCCAGTCGTGGTGTGGGCGCAGGTAGGGCGTGTGCACCAGGACGTAGAGCGCCTCGCCGCCCTCGGGGGCCACGCTCGGGTCGGTGGAGGAG
>NZ_VRVG01000365.1:0-565 GCF_008040085.1 Methylobacterium sp. WL7
GTGTGGCCCGTTCCAGGGAACTGCACTGGCTTTTGAAGGTCGCGACGCGCCCCCTCTCCCGTGCGGGAGAGGGCTGGGGTGAGGGGCCAGGTCTTTCCGGAGAGGTCGCATCCCTCACCCTGTCCCTCTCCCGCACGGGAGAGGGGACCCGCGCTTCGTCCTGATCCGGTATCATCCCGTCGATTCGGTGCCGTGCCGTTGAGACGACCCGGTGAGCAGATCGATTTCCCGGGCACGCCATCTCCGGCGGACACAGACCGCCGCCGAGGCCAAGCTCTGGCGCGTCCTGCGGAACCGCGCGCTCAATGGCTGGAAGTTCCGCCGCCAGTATCCGATCGACCGCTTCATCGTGGATTTCGCCTGTGTCGAGGCGAGGCTCGTGGTGGAGGTCGATGGCGCGACGCATTCGACCGGGCATGAGCTTGTCTACGATGCCGCACGCACGAAAATCATCGAAGCCTGCGGCTTCGCCCTGCTGCGCATCCTGAATGCCGACATCCACCAGGATCTCGACGGCGTGCGCGAGACCATCTGGGCTGCCCTCCCGTCCGGCGATCCGGTGTGC
>NZ_VRVG01000366.1:0-563 GCF_008040085.1 Methylobacterium sp. WL7
GGCCATGCGCCGCCCGGTTTTGAAGTCGACGGCCGCGACATTGTATACGGCTTCCGCAACAAGGGCTATCTGACTCTAGGGACCGGAGCCGTTGGCTGGTTCGATCCACAAAGTCCCGTCTCCGCCACGCTCATAGGCGGTTTCGAAAATTTCTTTTTTGCAGGTGGTCGTGGCATAGTTACGCAAGTAGATTGGCTCTCACGTGCGCTCGACCGTCAGGCGCGGGAAGATAAGACTAGAGATATTTTCTCTTTCGTGAACGTGGGTGAGACGCACGTGCCCTACCACTTCGACGGCGCGTCTTGGTCAGTTGAAGATAATCCATGTGTCCCATTTCAGCGCGTCGACAGGCGGACGGACTGCCGTGAGCGACAGCGGCTTTGCCTGGAATATGTTGATCGAATCCTGGCTCCAATCCTGCAGCGATTTATGCATGCGACGATCTTAGTTTGTGCGGATCATGGCGACTGTTGGGGGGAAGACGGCTTATGGGAGCATGGCATTTCGCATCCGATGACGCTGACTGTACCACTATTAGTCCGCTACAAAGGACAATGTTGTTG
>NZ_VRVG01000367.1:0-560 GCF_008040085.1 Methylobacterium sp. WL7
GCGCAAAATGTTTCATACAGCCTGATCGCCCTTTCAAGAAGCGGCGGGGGGTTGATGACAGATCCTTCATCCATCTTTTGCCGATATAATTTAGATCTCAAGAAAGCATCAACTTCGGTGCCCTGAACGAACGAATAATTTAAGTCGAGTTTTAGATCAACGATAAGTTTCGTAACAACACTTCGCCAGTCATGCACGAGGTGGGCATAAGAAAATACAGCTCTCGACGTCCCCCGACTGGACCGCTCTGCTTCAAGCATGTACCGGATCCACAAAAGACATGAGTACGGTTCGCTCATGCCGTCGCGTGCTTTCAAAGATTGAGAAACTTCGACTGGATGCCGTATCGGAATAATCACCTTTGCCTGGATCGAAGACTCTTTCAATACATTTAGCCAAATATCAGCTAGACGGCAAATTCTTGGATCTTTAGCTATCAAAAGTTCGTCGCTGCCGTATTCGTTTGTAATTATGTCTGCGGCGCGCTTTCGAAAGGATTCTAGCATATTAGGCGAGCAGCGGCCAAAGTCGACTTCACTTGTGTCATCCCAACTACTGTT
>NZ_VRVG01000368.1:0-559 GCF_008040085.1 Methylobacterium sp. WL7
CTCCAATCGCCATGCACTGCAATAAGATCGCTTTGTCCAGCTGTGTAAGCGGCATGCGCGGTTAGAGTTCCGCCGACCTGTTTGCCGTCGACCGAAACCGTAAATTGAGCGTCAGCTTTATAAACAAATTCGCTGACTTTAAAGATTAATTGATCTGCACCAGTTCCGATACTCGTCGAAACCGGCGTTGTAGGACCATTCGAACTTACCGTGCCACTTGCAGGCAACGACGGACTTGAAGAAACTGGCGGCACAGTCGTTGCAGGCGATGAGGCATCGTGGAAAACGAATTGATCGGCAGCTCCGGATGAAACCGAATACGAACTTCCAGTAACACTTGAACCATTGTATGTAGCGCCGCCGACAAAAAGTTGCTGACCCGGGTCGGATGCATCGGCCAAAAGATGAATGGAGACGCTATGCTCACCTGCGCTCCAATCGCCATGCACTGCAATAAGATCGCTTTGTCCAGCTGTGTAAGCGGCATGCGCGGTTAGAGTTCCGCCGACCTGTTTGCCGTCGACCGAAACCGTAAATTGAGCGTCAGCTTTATAAACAA
>NZ_VRVG01000369.1:0-557 GCF_008040085.1 Methylobacterium sp. WL7
GAGCTGGAGGCGAATTACCAGGGGGCGGCCAATGCCGGCCGGCCGCTGCTCCTGGAGGGCGGCCTGGACTGGAAGCCCCTGGCGCTGTCGCCCCGGGACATGGACTTCGTCGAGGCCAAGAACGCCGCCGCCCGGGAGATCGCCCTGGCGTTCGGGGTGCCGCCCCTGCTGCTGGGGCTGCCCGGCGACAGCACCCACGCCAACTACGCCGAGGCGAACCGGGCGCTCTACCGCCAGACCCTGATCCCGCTCGCCGCCCGCACCGCCCAGGCGCTGGCCGGCTGGCTGGAGCCGGCCTTCGAGGCCCTGGACCTCGAACCCGACCTCGACCGGATCGAGGCCCTGTCGGGGGAGCGGGAATCCCTGTGGCGCCGGGTCGAGGCGGCCGGGTTCCTGTCGGCCTCCGAGAAGCGCGCCGCGGTGGGCTACCCGCCGGAGCCGGAGGCGGGCGGGTGAAGGGCGCGCGCCGCCTGCCCAGATCCGCGCGCTCTCCCTTCCCCCTCTGCGGGCTATCGGATTCACCCATCCCCGGATGTGGCGCGGTTCCCCTCTCCCGT
>NZ_VRVG01000036.1:0-41771 GCF_008040085.1 Methylobacterium sp. WL7
CCATGAACCTCATCCGCACCGCATCCGACACGGACAGCCTCAAGACCCGCAGAAAAGCCGCCGCTTGGAACCACGACTACCTCAGAGCCATCGTCACTCAGACCGCCTGATCCCCTTCAAGCGATCGTCCTGGATCAGTTCCCCCAGTGCACGTACCCCGCCGCGTTGAGACGCAGAACTCTTGGGCCTATGCTACGGTGATGCCTACAACCTTCGCGAGTGCTTCTTTCTACTCGCCTCCCGCGGATGGCATGTGGTATACAAGTGTGACGGCCCTCTCGACGGGGCCGGCGTGACGGGTCCGCGAATCGACGGGACCGCGCATCGGGAGGGAGTGTCGGCATGTTCCGTCCGAGACGCGAGGACGCGGGTCTCCACGATCGTTACGCAACCGTCTCGACGGCGCGGCGCGCGAGACCTCGCCGCAGCAGCCCGTCACCGTCCGTCGGCGCCCGGCCCATCACGGCCCCGACCTGAGACACCCCCGCCGCTTCCCGAAACCCGATCCGAGATCCGAGACCGACCATGACCAAGGCCCTCGAAGGCGTCCGCATCCTGGACTTCACCCACGTGCAATCCGGCCCGACCTGCACCCAGCTTCTGGCCTGGTTCGGCGCCGACGTGATCAAGGTCGAGCGGCCGGGAGTCGGCGACGCCACCCGCCAGCAGTTGCAGGACATCCCGGATGTGGACAGCCTGTATTTCACGATGCTGAACCACAACAAGCGCTCGCTCACGCTCGACTCCAAGAACCCGAAGGGCAAGGAGGTGCTCTGGCGCCTGATCGAGGAATGCGACGTCCTCGTCGAGAACTTCGCCCCCGGCGCGCTGGCCCGGATGGGTCTGACCTGGGAGAAGATCCACGCGAAGAACCCGCGCATGATCCTGGCATCCGTGAAGGGCTTCGGCCCCGGCCGCTACGAGGATTGCAAGGTCTACGAGAACGTCGCGCAATGCGCCGGCGGCTCGGCCTCCACCACCGGGTTCCGGGACGGCATCCCGATGGTGACCGGCGCCCAGATCGGCGATTCCGGTACCGGCCTGCACCTGGCGTTGGGCATCGTCACGGCGCTCTACCACCGCACCCAGACCGGCCTCGGCCAGAAGGTCGACTGCGCCATGCAGGACGGCGTGCTGAACCTCTGCCGGGTCAAGCTGCGCGACCAGCAGCGCCTCGAGCACGGCCCGCTCAAGGAATACAGCCAGTTCGGCGAAGGCATCCCGTTCGGCGAGGCGACCCCGCGGGCCGGCAACGATTCCGGCGGCGGCCAGCCGGGCCGGATCCTGCGCTGCAAGGGCTGGGAGCAGGACCCGAACGCCTACATCTACGTCATCACCCAGGCGGCGGTCTGGGACCCGATCTGCGACATCATCGGCGAGCCCGACTGGAAGACCGACCCGAACTACGCCTCCCCGAAGGCGCGCCTGCCGCACCTCAACGAGATCTTCACGCGCATCGAAGCCTGGACGATGAAGATGTCCAAGTTCGAGGCCATGGACATCCTGAACGGGCACGACATCCCGTGCGGCCCGATCCTGTCGATGAAGGAGATCGCAGCCGACGAGGCGCTGCGGGCGACCGGCACCATCGTGGAGGTCGATCACCCGACCCGCGGCCGCTACCTCTCGGTCGGCAACCCGATCAAGCTCTCGGCGAGCCCGACCGAGGTCGTGCGCTCGCCGCTCCTGGGTGAGCACACCCAGGAGATCCTGCGCGACGTCCTCAAGTACTCGGAGGAAGAGGTCGGCGAGATCTCCGGCTCCGGCGCCATCGGGGGCGTGCAGAAGATCGCGGCCGAGTGAGGCCGCCAGGCGATCCCGGGCCGAGCGTCCGGGGTCGCCGCCGACCGTCCGCGTAACGTCGTAGTCCATACCCAAAAGATCCCGCCTCGCTTCGGGGCCGGACGACGCCAGGGATCGCCCATGCGCATCGCCGTCATCGGTCAGCAGGACTTCGGCAAAGCCGTCCTGGAGGCGTTCCTGAAGCGCGGGGATACCGTGGCGGGCGTGTTCTGCGCGCCGGAGAAACCCGGTGCCAAGCCCGACGTGCTGAAGACCGCGGCGGAGGAGCACGGGCTGCCGGTGTTCCAGTTCCCCAGCCTGAAGAGCCCGGAGGCCGAGGCGGCGATGCGCGGCCTCGAGGCCGATATCGGCATCATGGCGTACGTGCTGCAATTCGCGCCGCAGAGCTTCGTGACGATCCCGAAGCACGGCACCATCCAGTACCACCCCAGCCTGCTGCCGCGGTATCGCGGCCCGTCCTCGATCAACTGGCCGATCGCCAAGGGCGACCTTCAGACCGGGCTGACGATCTTCCGCCCCACCGACGGCCTCGATGAGGGCCCGGTCATCCTGCAGAAGGTCTGCGAGATCGGCGGGGATGCGACCCTCGGGGACATCTACTTCAACAACTTGTTCCCAATGGGCGTGGACGCCATGCTGGAGGCGGCCGACCTCGTGGCGGCCGGCCAGCATATCGAGATCGACCAGGACGAGGACGCGGCGAGCTACGAGGGTTGGTTCCGCACCGCCGAGGCCGAGATCCGCTGGTCCGCCCATGCCGAGCAGATCTACAACCTGATCCGCGCCGCGAACCCGGCCCCGGGCGCCTGGACCACCCTCGCGGGCAAGAAGCTGCAGATCTTCGACGCGCGCCTGCACCCGGTCCGCCGCCTGGGCGACGTGAAGGGCAAGCCGGGCGAGATCATCGCCGTGGACGACGACGGGTTCAGCGTCTGCGCGCAGGGTGGCCGGATCGAAGTCCGGAAGGTCAAGCCGGAGGACGGCAAGAAGGTCTCGGCCGCCGAGTTCGCCGCATCCGGCGGCATCGCGGTCGGCCAGTTTCTCGGACGCTGACCGCCGGCCGCGACCCGAGCATCAGTCGGCGGCGTTCAGCCCGTAGCCGCGGAAGCGCTCGACGGTGCCGGCGATCTCGTGGTCGGACAGGACGTTCGGAGCCCCGACCTGGAGCGCCACGGCGTATTGCCAGCACAGGGTCTCCAGCTCGACGGCCAGCCATACGGCCTTCTCCAGGCTTCCGCCGGCGGCGATCATGCCGTGGTTTGCCAAGAGGCAGACGTTTCGGCCTTCGAGGGCGGCGAGCGCCAGTTCCGACAGCTCTGCGGTGCCGTAGGGCGCGTAGGGGGCGCAGCGCACGTTCGGTCCGCCGAAGGCCGCGATCATGTAGTGGACCGCCGGGATCTGCCGTCCGCAGAGGGCGAAGGCGGTGCAGTGGATCGGGTGCGCGTGGACAACGGCGCCCACCTCGGGCCGCGCCGCGAGGATATCCCGGTGGAAGCGCCATTCCGAGGACGGCTTGAGCCCCGTCGGGTGGGTCCCGTCGAGCGCCATCGGCACGATGTCGTCCGGGCCCATGCGCGCCGTCGGCACCCCCGAGGGCGTGATCAGCAGGCCGTCGCGGAACCGCACCGAGACGTTCCCCGAGGTGCCCCGGTTCAGGCTCTGCGCGTCGAGATCCCGCGCCGCCGCGACGACACCCTCGCGCGCGATCCGTTCGTCGTTGTCCATGCCCGGTCTCCGGTTGCATCCGGCATCCGGTACGCATGAAGGCCCGGCGCCGTAAAGCGGCGCCGGGCCTTCGAGCTGACGGGCGCGCTGGCGTTACTGAGCCAGCACCGGTGCCAGGTTCGCCTGCGGGGCCTTGGTGTAGGCGGCGCGCATCGGCTTGAGGACGAACAGGGCCAGGAGCGCCGCCAGGATGTTGAGACCGGCCGCCACCAGGAACACCGTGTACCAGCTTCCGGTCATGGTCGTCAGCACGCTGGTATAGGGCACGATCAGGGCCGCGGTGCCTTTGGCCGTGTAGAGCAGGCCGGCATTGGTCGCCGCGTATTTCGACCCGAAGGTGTCGCCGCAGGTCGCCGGGAACAGCGAGTAGATCTCACCCCAGGCGAAGAACACCAGGCCGGTGAGCAGCACGAAGGCGATCGGGTTCTCGCCGAACTGGCTCAGCGCGTAGATGCCCAGGCCCTCGATGGCGAAGGCGATGAACATCGTGTTCTCGCGGCCGATATGGTCCGAGATCCAACCGAAGAACGGTCGCGTCACGCCGTTGAGCACCCGGTCCAGCGTCGCCGCGAAGGTGAGCGCCGGCAGCGTGATTCCGAGCAGCGAGACCGGAACGTCGGCGATCTTGAAGTCCTTGGCGATCGGGCCGAGCTGCGCGGTGGCCATCAGGCCGCCGGCGGCCATCATGACGAACATCGCGTACATCACCCAGAAGATCGGGGTGCGCACCATCTCGCCCGGCTTGAAGTCGCGCTTGGACTGGCTGACCCGGGCGACGTCCGGGACCTGGCCCTTGGCCGGCGAGCGCAGGAACAGGGCGACCAGCATCACGATCAGGCCCTGGCCGATGCCGAAGTAGAAGAACGCGGCCTCGTAGCCCTGGGACTTGATCATCGCCTGGATCGGCACGACGGTCAGTGCCGAACCGGCGCCGAAACCCATCGCGGTGATGCCCGCGGCGAGACCGCGACGGTCCGGGAACCACTTGAGCGAATTGCCGACGCAGGTGCCGTAGACCGCCCCGGCGCCGGTGCCGCCGATCGCGGCCGCGACGTAGAGCATCGTCAGCGTCTCGGCGTAGGAGTTCATCACCCAGGCGATGCCGCAGAGCAGGCCTCCGAACAGGGTGACGATCCGCGGACCGTACTTGTCCACGAACCAGCCTTCGATCGGGACCAGCCAGGTCTCGGTGACGACGAACAGCGTGAACGCGACCTGGATCGCGGCGCGATCCCAGCCGTGACGCTCCTGCATCGGGTTCACGAAGAAGGTCCAGCCGTACTGCATGTTGGCGATCATGCACATGCAGACGACGCCGAATGCGAGCTGCAGCCATCGGCCCGCCCCAACCGGTTTGCGAATCTCGGACATACGCTTCCCTCCTGGCTGGATTTATTATTCTGTATCTGATCCCGGCTGTGTTTATGCCCGGACACGGCCGCCCTTGTCAGAACAAAGCGAACGGCATGCTTTGAAAAATTCTTGACCGACAGACAAACGAAAACTCTGTCGGCATCGTCGCCAACCGTCGCACCCCGTCACCGAATACATGCTGGTGTACGGTATGCCAGAAGGATGGTGCTGGCGGCGGGAGATTCTGTCAATCGATCCTGCACAAAAATACACGAATATGCCGCTGGATTAACGCGGCGCTTCGTTCGTGCGGGACGAATTCGGAATTACCCTTCCGGATATTGCTCCGTGCCGGGGCGGAGGCCGGATCGCATACGGGACCAAGGGTCTGTGGGTCGGCTCGTAATTGACTAGGATCGGGAAAAGGTTTGGGTTAGTTCGTTTTACGAGCGCACGACAGAGAACACGTGCGAGACAATATGGGCATGGACCGGCTGGACGAGGCATGTCGAACTCAGAACCGTTGAGCGTTAAACCGATCGTCGCCAGCTCCAGTCTACGGACCTTGGCTTATGAAGCGCTCAAGACTGCTATAACCAACATGGATATCTACGGGCGGCCCGATGAGGTGCGGCTCGATGAGCGGAAACTGTCGCAGGACCTCGGGGTCAGCCGAACGCCCGTGCGCGAGGCGCTCACCGTGCTGGAGCAGGAGGGCTTCGTCCGGTCCGAGGCCCGTCGCGGCGTGTTCGTCATCAAGAAGAACAAGAGTGAGATCGTCGGCATGATCCACGCCTGGACGGCGCTGGAGAGCATGGCGGCCCGGCTCGCCTGCACCCGTGCCACCGACGCGCAGCTCCGTGCGCTGCGCGAGTCATTCCCGGAATTTTATGAAGGACAGCCGTCCGAGCACATCGACGAGTATTCGGACGCCAACATCCGCTTCCATCAGCGGATCATTGCACTCGGACATTGTGAGCCGATCGCCGAACTCACCAGCAATCTGCTGATGCATGTGCGGGGGATTCGCAGCACCGCGCTGCGGCAGGGCGACCGCGCGCAGCATTCGATCCGCGAGCATGTGGCGATCATCGCCGCGCTGGAGGCTCGAAACGCCGACACGGCCGAACGGCTCGTGCGCGAGCACGGTCTGGGGCTCGCGCAGCACGTCGATACCTACGGTGATTATCTGGACTGAGGATTCGCGACCGGGCGATGAAGCGGGGTCGAATGGTGTCCGCCGTCCATGAGGCTGCTTGACCGGTCATTCCCGTTTTCGCCCTCATCCCAAGGCGACGAAGTGAAGCGGAGGCCTCGAAGGGAACCGTCCAGCCTGCCGCGCGATCCCTGGCGGCCTCCTTCGAGGCTGCTGCGCAGCATCTCAGGATGAGGGGACAGGTTGGGGTCTCCGCCGGTAGAACGTTCATTCGACGGCGATCGTGCGGTCAGACAGGCTCTGAGCAGTCTCTTCGAGCATTGATTATCGAACGCGCGTTCTGGCAGGGCCGATTGCGTCGGATCACACAGCAATCCGATTGCAGTGCAACATACGCCTATTCAACCGGCCCAATTCGGTACCTCGCACGCGGAGCGGCCGACGCCGCGATCGACGTTGAGCGGTGTCTTTCAGCGAGCGATCGCGTCATGCGCTCCTGACATAATTGGCATTCGGTATTTGGAATACCAGTTTGCGCTGCGACATGGCATTTCATGCATCGCACCATCCAGTGTCCAGCCGAGCCGTACCGGAGCCGTCCGATGATCGCCAACTTCCTCGTCGTGTTCACCGCCTTCGCCGCCTGCCAGGCCCTCCTGGCCGTCAAGCTCGCGGACGTGCTGAGCCCGACTTCCGATGCCGGCAAGCCCGCCGCTCAGCAGACCCGCCAGGACGGCGCTGTCAGCCTCGCCTGAACACTGATTTTTCAGCGTCTACACGCCGGGAGACTGCGTAGGGTTAACACTTCGCTCAAAGGTTTCCGTTAGCGTCAACACATCGTTGACCATGCGGACCGGGGAGCAACCGCGTTGGCCCTCGGCATACAAGCGCAGACCACGAACAACCCGTTCGTGCTGTTGATTTCGGATCGCCCGACCGAACGGGCGGCCCTGGAGCGCGCCATCGCGCTGGTCATGGATTGCCGGGCGGTCGCCGCTGGGTCGGCGATTCCGCCGGGGCGCCCGCACCTTATCATCCTGGACCTGCATCCCGCACAGGCCGCGGCGCTCGAGCCGGCGCTGACCCATCGAGGCCGGCCGGTCCCACGCCTGGTCCTGGTCCGCGGCGAGCCGCTCAAGTCCGCGCCGCATCTTCGGCAACTGCCCGCCGCCGCACCGCGCCAGGTCGTGCTGGCCAACGTCTTCGCCATGATCGAGGCGGTGACGCGCTCGGTGGAAACCCGCATGCAGCGCCTCGTCGGCCGGGTCACGGATGCCACCGGGATCGTGGCCGAGCTGTTCGACAGTGCGGCGCTCGGGGCGGGCCTGCAGCGCGCCGATGTCGAGCGCGGGACCGAGCTGGTCCTGGCCGCCGTCTCGGAAGCCGGCATCACGGCCTGGCTCGCCGAAGTCTGGCGCCACGATGTCGGCGTCTACCAGCACACGCTCGGGGTCGCGGGTCACGCCGCCAGCTTCGGCGCGCAGATCGGCTTGAGCCGGATCGATCTCGCCCGCCTCGTGCGATCCGCCCTCCTCCACGACATCGGCAAATCGCGGATCCCTTCGGAAATCCTGAACAAGCCGGGCCATCTCGATCCGGAAGAGTTACGGCTGATGCAGCGCCATCCCGTGATCGGCGCCGACCTGCTGCGGGCACAGGGCGGCTTCGAGGACGAGGTGATCGACGTCGTCCTGCACCATCACGAACGGCTCGACGGCGCCGGCTACCCGGACAGGCTCTCCGGCCGGGCGATCTCCGATCTGGTGCGGATCGTGGCGATCTGCGACGTGTTCTCGGCGCTGACGGAGCGCCGCGCCTACCGGAAGCCGGCCAGCCCCGCCGAGGCGCTGGCGATCATGGTCGATGGGATTGGCCATCTGGATCCCGATCTCCTGCGCGTGTTCGCACCGGTCATGCTCGGGGGTGACGCACTCGCCGCCTGAGGCCCGTGGCCTTGGTGACACGGTCGGCCTATTGCGCCTGCGGGCGCCTTCGAGCGCCGCGCTTTCGCCGCAACCGGTCCCGAGGGAGACGCATCCCTCCCGGAACCGCGATCGACCGTGTCCAAAGCTCTCCTTCCCCTCGCCGCGGCCCTGGCGCTGGCACTTGCTGGCTGCGGCGGCCTGTCTTTCACGCCCGAGCCCAGTGTCGAGAACGTGACCCATACCGCGATCCTCGATGAGGTCGCGGCGGCGGCCGCAATCTCGGCCTATCGGGTCCAGCACGGATTGAGCCCGGTCGTCGTCGATGGCGGCCTGGTGAAGGCGGCCGCGTTCCAGGCCGGCAACAACGCGCGCAACGGCCAGCTCAGCCACGATGTCGGCGGCAGCTTCACGTCGCGGATGGCCTCGGCCGGCCTGGCGAAGTCCTACGCGGCGGAGAATCTCAGCGCCGGCTCGGAGACCTTCGAGCAGGTGCTGGCGCGCTGGAAAGCGAGTTCCGAGCATAACAAGAACATGCTGCTCCCCCAGATCCGCCGGATCGGCATCGCCCGGGTCGATGCGCCCAACACCCGCTACAAGCGGTTCTGGGCCCTGGTGATGGCCGGAAGCTGAGCGTTCGGCGCACCGTCGATTTCCGGAAGCCGGCGGCCAACTTTCGGAACGATGCCTCAGGCGTCGGCCGGAGCCAGATCGACGATCCGCAGCTGCGCCCGCTCGGCACCGCGCCAGCGGTCGCAGGACAGGGTGCCGGCGACGTGCATCTCCTGGCCGATGCTCCGAAGCAGGGCTTGGCCGAGCGGCCGCTCGGCGGCCCGAAAGCAGATCGCGCCGACGGCCTGCCCGTCGCGGCTGCGCAGGCGCGCGCGGACATGCCCGGTGCCGACCACGGCGGCATCGACCAGACGGTGACGGCCGAGCGCGAAGACCGGCTCCGGCGCGCCCTGCCCGAACGGACCGGCGCGCTGGAGCAGCCGCACGGTCTCGGCGGTTGCGCCGCCGGCGCTCAACCCGCCGTCGATCAGCAGGGCGTCGGCGGCCCGTGAGACGGCGACGCTGGCGCCGAGCAACGCGGCGAGATGGGTCTCGAAGCGCGGGATGTCGTCGGCCCGCAGGGTGACGCCCGCCGCCATGGCGTGGCCGCCGCCCTTGCTCGCCAGCCCGGCCTCGACGCAGGCCCGGACGGCCAGGCCGAGATCGGCCCCGGGGATCGAGCGCCCGGAACCGGTGGCGCTGCCGTCGGGCCTGATCGCGAACGCGAAGGCCGGCCGGTTGAAGCGCTCCTTCAGCCGCGCCGCGATCAGCCCGACGATGCCCGGATGCCATGCGGCGTCCCCGGTCACCAGGACGGCGCGTGCCGGATCGAGGGTCAGGGCGCGGTCCATCTCGGCTTCCGCCCCCGCCACCGCATGGGCCTCGATGGCCTGACGCTCGCGGTTGAGACGGTCGAGGTCCGCGGCGATGCGGGCGGCCTCGGCGGGATCCGCGGTGGTGAGCAGGCGCGCCCCCAGCGCCGAATCCCCAATTCGGCCGCCGGCATTGATCCGCGGCCCGAGCACGAAGCCGAGATGCCACGCTTCCGGGGGCTCGCTGAGCGAGGCGGCGTCGAGCAGAGCGGCCAGGCCGGTCCGGCCCCGGTGGCGCATCACCGTCAGCCCCTGGGTCACGAAGGCGCGGTTCAGGCCCACCAGCGGCACGACGTCGGCGACGGTCGCCAGCGCCACGAGGTCGAGGGCATCGGTGAGCGCCGGCTCGGGGCGATGTGGCCCGAAGAAGCCGTCCCGGCGCAGGGCACGGTTCAGGGCGGCGAGGGTCAGGAACACCACACCGGCGGCGCAGAGATGGCCGAGCCCGGAGAGGTCGTCGAGGCGGTTCGGGTTCACCACGGCCCGGGCCGGGGGCAGCACCTCGGCCGCCGCGTGATGGTCCAGGACGATCACGTCGAGGCCAAGCTTCTCGGCCTCCTCCAGCGGGCCGTGGCCGCTGGTGCCGCAATCGACGCAAACCAGTAGCGTCGCCCCCTCGGCTGCGAGCGCGGTGATCGCTGCGACGTTGGGTCCGTAGCCCTCGGTGATCCGGTCGGGAATGTGGATTGGGGCCCGGAGGCCGAGCTGGCGCAGGTAGCCGGCGAGCATCGCGGCGCTGGCCGCGCCGTCGACGTCGTAATCGCCGAACACGGCGACGATCTCCCCGCGCCGGATCGCGCGGACCAGCCGCCGCACGGCCACATCCATGTCGAGAAGCGTATCCGGATCCGGCATCAGGTCGCGCAGGCGCGGCGCCAGATGCCGGGCGGCCTCGTCCGGGGCCACCTGCCGACCGGCCAGGACCCGGGCCAGCAGCTCCGGCAGGCCGTGGGCCTGGACCATCTTGGCGATCTGGTTCTGCACCGCCGGGCCGGCACAGCGCTCCTGCCAGCGCCGTCCGGTCACGGATGCTGAGACGCCCAGGAACGGCGGCGGTTCGGTGATCGGCGAGGCGGTGGCGGCGGACACGGGTTGCACCCTACACCGTGTGGGCCCCGGGCGCGCGGGCGCGACAGCAACAGCGGCCGCGCTCGACCGTGAGCCGGCACGACAAAGGGGCGCGCATCGCTGCCCGCCCCTCGCCGAAACCGAACCCCAGGGTGTCTCAGAACGCCTTGAGGATGTTGTCGACCACCTTCTTGGCGTCGCCGAACAGCATCATGGTGTTGTCGCGGAAGAACACCTCGTTCTCGACACCGGCATAGCCCGAGCCCATGCCGCGCTTGATGAACAGCACCGTCTTGGCCCGCTCCACGTCCAGGATGGGCATGCCGTAGATCGGCGAGGCTTTGTCGGTCTTCGCGGCCGGGTTGGTGACGTCGTTGGCGCCGATCACGAAGGCCACGTCGGCCTGCGGGAACTCGCCGTTGATGTCCTCCAGCTCGAACACCTCGTCGTAGGGCACGTTCGCCTCCGCGAGCAGCACGTTCATGTGGCCCGGCATGCGGCCCGCGACCGGGTGGATGGCGTACTTCACGTCGACGCCCTCCTTCTTCAGCATGTCGGCCATCTCGCGCAGGGAGTGCTGCGCCTGCGCGACCGCCATGCCGTAGCCCGGGACGATGATCACCCGCTCGGCGTTCTTCATGATGTAGGCCGCGTCGTCGGCCGAGCCCTGCTTGACCGGGCGCGTCTCGACCTGACCCGGGCCGGCGGCCGCCGTATCGCCGCCGAAGCCGCCCAGGATGACCGAGATGAACGACCGGTTCATCGCGTGGCACATGATGTACGACAGGATCGCGCCCGAGGAGCCGACCAGCGAGCCGGTGATGATCAGAGCGAGGTTGCCGAGGGTGAAGCCGATGCCGGCCGCCGCCCAACCCGAGTACGAATTGAGCATCGACACGACGACGGGCATGTCGGCGCCGCCGATCGGGATGATGAGCAGGCCGCCCAGGGCGAAGGACAGCAGCACGATCAGCCAGAACACTGCCTTGCTCTCGTTGCCGATGAACAGGGCGATCAGCACCACCAGCGCCACCGCGATGCCGATGTTGATCAGGTGCCGCTGGGGCAGCATGATCGGCTTGCCGGACATCCGCCCGTCGAGCTTGGCGAAGGCGATGACCGAGCCGGTGAAGGTGATCGCACCGATCGCGGCGCCCAGCGCCATCTCGAACAGCGACTGCTTGTGGATGTGGCCGTTCTCGAGGATGCCCACCGCCTGCGGCGCGTAGAGGGTCGCCGCGGCGCCAGCCACGGCAGCCAAGCCGACCAGCGAGTGGAACGCGGCCACGAGTTGCGGCATCGCCGTCATCGGGACGCGCTTGGCGATGACCGCGCCCGCGCCGCCGCCGATGCCGATGCCGAGGATCACGAGGATCCAGGCGCCGAAGCCGGCCGGCGGATGGCCGATCAGCGTGGTCAGCACGGCGAGCGCCATGCCGATCATGCCGTAGAGGTTACCCTGCCGCGACGTGGTCGGGTGCGAGAGCCCCCGCAACGCCATGATGAACAGGACGCCGGCGACGATGTAGAGAAGGGCGGAGACGTTCTGGGACATCGTCTCAGGCCTTCTTCTTGTACATGCCGAGCATGCGCTGGGTCACGAGGAAGCCACCGAAGATATTCACGCTGGCCAGCACGATGCCGATGAAGCCGAAGGCGCGGGCCCAGCCGGTGCCCTTCTCCATAAGCGGCACGCCGGCCGCCAGGAGTGCGCCGACGATGATCACCGACGAGATCGCGTTGGTGACCGACATCAGCGGGGTGTGCAGCGCGGGGGTCACGGACCAGACGACGTAGTAGCCGACGAAGATCGCCAGCACGAAGATGGCGAACTGGAAGATGAAGGGATCGACGGCCCCGCCGGTGGCGGCGCTGATCCCATGGCCCATCCCGGCCGCGATGGCCTGGGCCTGGTCGGCCGCGTTGCGGGCGACATCGGCGGCTGCGCGCGCCGCGTCGGCCAGGACGCGGGTCTGATCAGCGGCCTGATCGGGAGGGACGACAAGGTTTGCCATACTGCTTCTCCTCGCGATCGGTCTTCAGCGGGCGTCGGACGGGGCCGGGGCGGGCTCGGCCTTACCGGTCTCCGACTTGGCCAGACCCACGGCGGCAGCTTCCGAAGCCGGCCCGTCGGTCTTCGCCTGGAACGAGGCGTGGACCACGGAACCGTCACGGGTCAGGTTGGTGGCCTTCACCAGCTCGTCGTCCCAGTTGATCGCCAGCGCCTTCGACTCCTTGTCGATCAGGGTCTCGACGAAGGCGTAGAGGTTGCGCGCGTAGAGGCTCGACGCCGTGGCGGCGAGGCGCCCCGGCACGTTGGTGTGGCCGACGATCTTCACGCCGCGATCGGTCACCACCACCTCACCCGGCTTGGCGCCCGCGACGTTGCCGCCGCGCTCGACCGCGAGATCGATCAGGACCGAGCCAGGCTTCATCGAGGCGACCATCTCCTCGGAGACCAGCTTCGGGGCCGGACGGCCGGGAATCAGCGCCGTGGTGATGACGATGTCCTGCTTGGCGATGTGGCCCTTCACCAGCTCGGCCTGCTTGGCCTGGTAGCCCGCCGACATCTCCTTGGCGTAGCCGCCCGCGGTCTCGGCCTGCTTGAACTCGTCGTCCTCGACCGCGACGAACTTCGCGCCGAGGGACTCGACCTGTTCCTTGGTGGCGGGGCGCACGTCCGTGGCGGTCACCACCGCGCCCAGGCGCCGGGCCGTGGCGATCGCCTGGAGGCCGGCGACGCCGACGCCCATGATGAACACGCGGGCCGCCGGCACGGTGCCGGCCGCCGTCATCATCATCGGCATGGCGCGGCCGTACTCGGCAGCGCCGTCGACGACCGCGCGATAGCCGGCGAGGTTCGCCTGCGAGGAGAGCACGTCCATCACCTGCGCACGGGTGATGCGGGGCATCAGCTCCATGGCGAAGCCCGAGACGCCGGCTTCGGCCATCGCCTTCAGCGCGGGCTCATTGCCGTAGGGATCCATGATCGCGACCACGGTGGCGCCGCGCTTGAGCAGCGACAGCTCCTCTTCGGCCGGCCGCCGGACCTTCAAGACGAGGTCGGCATCCCGTGCCGCGTCGGCGGCGCTGCCGGCGATCTCGGCCCCGGCCGCCTCGTATTCGGAATCCAGGACCCCGGCCTTCTGCCCGGCCCCCGCCTGCACGGTGATGTCGACACCGAGCGCCTTGAACTTTTTGACGGTCTCCGGGACCGCGGCCACCCGCGGCTCCGCAGAGTCCGTCTCGGACAGCACAGCGATGCGCATGCGAGGCTTCCCCTGGATAAGCTTGGCCTCCCGAATGCGCGAACCGGCACGGCTTTTCGAGACGCGAATGAAGATTGCGCTGATGGAATAAGTGGGAATGTAACCCGCGGGCTGCCGACAGGACAGCCGCGCTTCAACGCGTCATCGAACCGCTCGTCCAATCGGGCGCGCGGTTATCTTCGCGCGATCAGGCGAAGGCCAGGTAGAGGAACAGGAGAATCGCCACCACGAGGGGGCCGCGCCAGCCGATCGCGGGGGCAAGCGCCCCGACGGCGCCGGCGGCACCCGACACGATCACGCTGAGGATCGCCAGCAGCCAGGCTTCGCGGATGCCGCCCACGGCGAGGGCCAGCACCCAGCATATCACCACCCCGGTGCCGATCTCGACGAAGCGAACGAAGCCGCGATAGGTCTGCTCGTGGGTGCTTGCGTCCATCGCCGGGCTGTAGGTGTGCCCGCCCACCGTCTCACTCTCGGCCATCGTGCGCTCGTTTCCCTTGGATGCGACTTCTTGTGGTCGCATTGGGATGTAGCTCAAGCGTTTTCCTGCCGCAATCGGACGCACGCAAGTTGATTGCCCCCTCGGTGGACTCCCGAAGGGCCAACTAGGCCGGCATCGGCAATCCGGCCTGGGTCAGGATCTGACTCTGCCGCTGCGCCAGCTCCTCCAGCGAGAAGTGCTCGATCTCGGCCTCGAACAGCTGGTGATAGTTCAGCTCCGAGCGGAGATGGAGGAACACCGCTCCGAGGCCCACGGCGGCGCGGTCCATGAACACGAACTCCTGCGGCACCGTCACCGGGCCCCGCTCCTTTAGAGCCTGGTGCACCTGGAACGCCTGACTCCGGCCGTACTCGCCCGGTTTGACCCCATCGGCCACGGTGCGGGTGCGATCCTCCAGGAGCGGGCCATAAATGAACCGCGCCCAGATGTTCAGGATCTCGATCTTCTCCTTGTCGAGGTTCTTGAAGCCCCAGACCTCGTAGGCGTGGACGATTCGCGCGCCATCGTCCTCCAGCAGGCCCCGATACAGATCGACGACGCCGCCGACGAAGCGGGGATGGAAGATCCGCACGCAGCCGTAATCCAGCAGGTTGATGCCGGCTGCCTCGCCGCCCTCGGAGAAGACCGTGTAGTTGCCGAGATGCGGGTCGCCGTGGATGACGGCCGCACGGCTGAACGGGTGCCACCACGCCTTGAACATCGACTGCGCGATGCGGTTGCGAACCTCGACGGGCTCCTCGGCGAAGCTCAGGATCTTGGCGCCGTCGAGCCAGCTCAGGGTGAGCAGGCGCTTGGTCGACAGGTCCGGATAGACCCGCGGCACACGCACGGCGTCGATATCCTTGAGGACCTCGCCGTAAAGGCTGGCGTGCTTCGCCTCGTGCTCGTAATCCAGTTCCTCGCGGACCCGGGCGCCGATCTCCTTGGCGATCTCGCGGGTATCGAGCCAGCTGTTCATGCGCCGGTGAAGCGCGAAGGCGATCTCGAGCTGCTTCAGGTCGGCCTCCACGGCCGATTGCATGTCGGGATACTGGAGCTTGCAGGCCAGCAATTCGCCATCCGTCGTGGTCGCCCGGTGGACCTGTCCCAGCGAGGCCGCGGCCGCGGGCTTCAGGTCGAAACTGCCGAATCGGCCCTGCCAGCCGATCCCCAGCTCGGATTGCATCCGGCGCTTCACGAATGCGGCGCCCATGGGTGGCGCATCGGCCTGGAGCTTTTGGAGTTCCGCCGCGTATTCGGGCGGCAGCAGGTCGGGAATGGTGGCCAGAAGCTGCGCCACCTTCATGATCGGACCTTTCAACCCGCCGAGAGCCTGCGCCAGGGCCGCTGCGCTGGTCGTCCCCTCCTTGCCGAACAGCCGGGACATCGCCATCCGCGCGGCGACGCCGCCGACATTGGCGCCTACGCTGGCGTAGCGGCCCGCGCGGGCGGAGAAGCGATTGGCTTCGCGGTCGGTCTCGGCCATTGTCCAGGATCTTCCTCGGTGCAGACTTGGACATAAGCCTTCGCCGGCGGCGCACCAGAGCGCCGGGTCGCTGCGCCGCGGCGTCTCAGCCGGCCGGCCAGTTGTCTCGGATCCAACGGGTCAGGCCGAATTCGTCGATCTCGCCCGCCGCGAGGCCGCGTATCATCACCACAGCCTCAGCCTCGTCGGCGATGAAATCGATGTCGTTGAGGCCGAGGAACGTGATGAGCGCCAGAAGGGCAGCCCGCTTGTTGCCGTCGATGAACGGGTGGTTCTTGGCGATACCGAAAGCGTCGGCTGCTGCGAGTTCGGCCAGGTCGATCCGAGCGCCATCCTCGGCATAGGCAATTCGATTGACCGGCCGTCCGAGCGCCGATTCGAGGGCTCCCTCGTCGCGCAGGCCAGGAGGCCCGCCGAACTGCTTCAACTGCAGGGCGTGGAACGTTTTGACGAGTTCGCTCGTGAGCCAAACGATCTCGTGATCGGTGCTCATTTCGCCAGTTCCGCCAGTGCATTCCGGTAGGTCTTCATCGCCTTCTCGGCGATTTTCATGCCCTTCTCGAACGCCGGGTCATAAGGGGAAAGCCGCACCGAGCCGTCTGCATTCTCGGTCACGTAGAGCCAATCGCCCTGCGCGAGATTCAGCTTTCCGAGAAAATCCTTGGGCAGGATCAGGCCCGTGGAGTTGCCGACGCGCTTCACCTCGAGCTTCATGACCAACCTCCGCGATGTTATACGCAATGTATAACATCGCGGAGGCGTGCCTGGAAGTGGTTCAGGCCCCCACCTCCATCCCTTCCAGCTCGACGATCATCCCCTCGATCATCCCGAGCCCGATCTGCCAGAAACCCGGGTCCCGGGCGTCCAGGCCGAACGGTGCGAGCAACTCGCCGTAAGGCTTCGAGCCGCCGGCCGCGAGCAGCGCGAAGTAGCGGTCCACGAAACCGGATTCGGCCTTCGCGTAAACTCCGTAGAGGGAGTTCACGAGGCAGTCGCCGAACGCGTAGGCGTAGACGTAGAACGGCGAGTGGATGAAGTGGGGGATGTAGGCCCAGAACGGCTCGTAGCCCGCATCCAGGGTGATGGCGGGCCCCAGCGATTCCGCCTGGACCGAGAGCCAGAGGGCGTTGATCTGGTCGCTGGTCAACTCGCCCTTGGCGCGGGCGAGGTGGACCTTCCGCTCGAACGAATAGAACGCGATCTGGCGCACGACCGTGTTGATCATGTCCTCGACCTTCGCGGCGAGCATGGCCCGGCGCTGCGTCGTGTCGGTGGTCGCCGCCAGCAGCTTGCGGAAGGTCAGCATCTCGCCGAACACGCTGGCCGTCTCGGCGAGCGTCAGGGGCGTCGGCGCCATCAGGGCGCCGTTCGGACCGGCCAGCACCTGGTGGACGCCGTGGCCGAGTTCGTGGGCGAGCGTCATCACATCCCGCGGTTTCCCCTGATAGTTCACGAGGACGTAGGGGTGGACCGAAGGGACGGTCGGGTGCGCGAAGGCGCCCGGCGCCTTGCCGGGCCGCGTCGGCGCGTCGATCCAGCGCTCGTCGAAGAACCGCTTCGCGATCCCGGCCATCTTCGGCGAGAACGCGTCGTAGGCCGACAGAACGGTGTCGCGGGCCTCCGTCCAGGGAATCGTGCGCTGCTCGACCCTCGGGAGCGGCGCGTTGCGGTCCCAGTAGGGCAGCGCATCCTGGCCGAACCACTTGGCCTTCAGCCGGTAGTAGCGCTGCGAGAGCCGCGGATAGGCCGCCTGCACGGCATCGACCAGGGCGGCCACCACCTCGGGCTCGACCCGGTTGGCGAGATGGCGCGCGTCGGCGACGTCCTTGAACCCGCGCCAGCGGTCGGAGATCTCCTTGTCCTTGGCGAGCGTGTTGGTAATCAGCGTGAACACGCGGAGATTGCCGCGCAGGACTTCACTGATCGCGCCCGCAGCCTCGCGGCGCACGGCGCCGTCCGGATCCTGCAGCTTGTTGAGCGTCGGCTCGAGCGGCATCTGCTCGCCCTGGACGGTGAAGCGCAGGGCCGCGATCGTCTCATTGAAGAGCCGGTCCCAGGCGGCGTTGGCCGTGACCGACTTCTCCAGGAACAGCTTCTCGGTGCGGTCGTCGAGCTGGTGCGGCTTCTCGCGCCGCAGATCCTCGATCCAGGGCGCGTAATGCGCCAGCGGTCCCTGGGACATCGCGGCATCCATCACCGCATCGTCGACCCGGTTCAGCTCGAGGGCGAAGAACAGCAGGTCGGCCGAGGCATCGGTCAGGCGCTCGCGGGTGTCTCCGTAGAACTTGGCCCGCGCCTCGTCGGTCGTGTCCCCGGAATAGATCAGGCCGGCGAACGACATCAGCTTGCCGAGCAGATCCTCGATGCCCTCGTAGGCCTTGACCGCCTCGGCGAGGCGGTCGGACGCGTTCTCCGCTGCGGCCAGCTCGGCGATCCGGCCGGCATAGCGGTCTGAAAATCCGCGGCACATCTCCTCGGCCCGGGCCATGTCGGCTGCGAATTCCGGGGCCTCGAGGCCGGAATAGAGGTCCGACAGATCCCATTCCGGAAGATGGCCGAGGTCGACGGCCTTGGCGGCGGCGCGTGCGGCGCTCACGCCCTCGGGCAGACGGACGTTCACCGGCGAAGCGGTGGTGCTCGGCATCATGTCTCGCGATCCTGTTGGGGGGCTCATCCTCGTACCGTGATATCGAGCGCGCGGCCACGCGTTCAACGGCACCGGCCGCCCCGACGCTGTGACGACCGAATGCAAACGTCGTTAAGCGCCACTTTACGTCTCTCCGGCACCCTACGGTTCGAAACGAAACAGTCGCCGACTCAGGCGGTGCGGTGCGGGCCTGTCCCGAGCCGTCTCCGGGCCTGACGCGCCGCGCAGGGAGCCGCCATGTCCACCACCGTTCTCATCGTGGACGACGACCCGGTTCAGCGGCGCCTTGCCGAGGCGGCGGTGCGCCGGTTCGGGTTCAACGCACGCGTCGTGGAGACCGGCGCCGACGCGCTGACCGTGCTGAAGACCGAAGGGGCCGACGTGGTCCTCCTCGACCTGGTGATGCCGGGTCTCGACGGGCTCGGCGTGCTCGCCGAGATGCGCAGCAGCGGGCTCGACACGCCCGTCATCGTGCAGACCTCGAACGGCTCGATCGACGCCGTGGTCAACGCCATGCGGGCGGGCGCCGTCGACTTCGTGGTCAAGCCCGCCGGGGCCGAGCGGCTTCAGGTCTCGATCAAGAACGCCCTGCGGGTGGACGTGCTGGAGGAGGAGGTGCGCCGGATGCGTCGCCGCGCCTCCGGGGCGCTGACCTTCAAGGACCTGACGTCCAAGAGCCCCGACATGGAGCGGGTCATCCGCCTCGCCGAGCGCGCGGCCAAATCCAACATCCCGGTGCTGATCGAGGGCGAGTCCGGCGTCGGCAAGGAAGTGCTCGCCCGGGCGATCCAAGGGTCGGGCGACCGGCGCGGCAAGGCGTTCGTCACCGTCAATTGCGGTGCCATCCCGGAAAACCTCGTCGAGTCGACCTTGTTCGGCCACGAGAAGGGCGCCTTCACGGGCGCCACCGAAAAGCATGCCGGCAAGTTCGTCGAGGCCTCCGGGGGGACCCTGTTCCTCGATGAGATCGGCGAACTGCCCCTGGACGCGCAGGTCAAGCTGCTGCGCGCGCTTCAGGAAGGCGAGGTCGATCCGGTCGGCGGCAAGCGCTCCGTACGGGTCGACATCCGCCTGGTCTCAGCCACGAACCGCTCGCTGCTCGACCTCGTGAAGCAGGGCAAGTTCCGCGAGGACCTCTATTACCGCCTCAACGTCTTCCCGATGACGCTGCCGCCCCTGCGCGCCCGCCGCGAGGACATCCCGGATCTGGTGCGCTCGTTCTGTGCCCGGTTCTCGGCGGAAGAGGGCAAGCGGGTCCGGGCGATCACCCCGGAGGCGATGGCGCTGCTCACCCGCTATCCCTGGCCGGGCAACGTCCGCCAGTTGGAGAACGCCCTGTTCCGCGCCGTGGTGCTCGCCGATTACGACGAGTTGACCGTGGCCGAGTTCCCGCAGATCGCCGCCCAGGTCGAAGGGTTCGACGTCCGCATCCCGGCGGCGCCCACCCAGCCGCAGATGCCGGCCTACGCCCCCGAGCCGGTGCGCGAGATCGTCAGGGTCGAGGTCCGCGACCCGCATGCCATGTCGCTGGTCACCGAGGAGACCGGCGAGATGAAGACCATGGATGTGCTGGAGGCCGAGATCATCCGCTTCGCGCTGCAATTTTATCGGCAGCGCATGTCCGAAGTGTCCCGCCGCCTCGGAATTGGCCGATCCACCCTCTACCGCAAGCTGAAGGACCTTGGTCTGGAAGGCGACGAGAAGGCCGAGGACGCCGCCTAGCCAGGGCGGGGTGCGCTAGCGCACCGGGCGTTTCCTAGAGCGCCGGCCTGACGAACGACTTCGCGGCTCTGTCGAGCCCACAGGACCGACCAAACGACAACACATCGTTTGCCATTCCGATAAGATGTTTCGGCGCAAGAACTGAAGACTAGACGACGAAGACTGCAGTTGCTCAACGCCACGCTTGAGCGGATAATCACAATCTGAGCGTGCGGCCATGCCGCCGCGTCCCGGGAGATCACGATGCGCGTCCCGCGCTCCAGCCTCGTCGCGCTGGCCGCCCTACTGACCGGATCGCTGGCCTCGGCCGGCGCGCTCGGCGCCGAGACCGCCACGCTCGACCCGGCGGTCCTCGGCACGCCCGCGCACCCGGCCGAGCCCGCGCAAGCGGCCCCGACCGGGTCCGATCCGGTCTCGACCGCCCTGCCCGACTACAAGCCCGAGGCGCCGAAACCCGAGCCGGCTCCGGCGCCGGTCGTGACGGCACCCGTCGCGCCGGCCGATCCGCTCGGCGCCGCGATCTTCGCGCGGTTCGCCGACACCCCGCCGCTGCTGCTTCGCCTCACCGGCAAGGACCGTGACGCGATGCGCGCGTTCTACGAGGCACGGGCCTACAAGCCGCTCTGGATCGCCGACGGCGGCTGGACCGAGGCTGCCAAATCGGTCTCTGCGCGCCTTGCCGCGGCTGCCGAGGACGGGCTCGACGCCCGGGCCTACACGGTCCCGAACCTTGCCGGAACGCCTGACGCGAAGGCGGTGGCCGACGCCGATCTCCGCCTCTCGGCGGCGGCTCTGCTGTACGCCAAGGACGCCCGGGGCGGCCGCATCAACCTGGCTTCCATCTCCCGCCTCATCACCCCGCAGCTCGATCTGCCCGATGCCGGTGCGGTCCTGACAAAGCTGTCCGAGGCAGGCGCCAACCCTGGCGAGGCCCTCCAGGCCTACAATCCCTCGACGACCGGCTACCAGGCGCTGAAGACACGGCTTGCCACCCTGCGCGGACCGGCCCCGACCGCCGTCACGCCGTTGCGCCTGCCCCCGGGTCCGGCCCTGAAGACCGGCATGCGCGATCCGCGGGTGCCGCTGCTGCGCGCGCATTTCGGGCTCGAGACGCGCCCGGCCGGGACGCTCGACCGCGCGCCCGGCGAGCCGGAGGATTACGACGCGACGGTGGCCGACGCGGTGGCGAAGTTCCAGCGCGGCCGCGGCCTGCCAGGCAACGGCGTGCTGAACGTCCAGACCGTCCTGGCACTCGCCGATGCCGGCCGGCCGGCGCGCGCGAGCGGCAGCGAGGCCGAGCTGATCGTCAACATGGAACGCTGGCGCTGGCTGCCCGGCGACCTCGGCCCCGACTACATCCTGGTCAACATCCCGGAGTACCGCCTGCGCGCCTATCGCGGCGGTAGCCTGCGCGACGAGGCCCGCGTGATCGTGGGCAAGCCGGAATCGCGCACGCCGCTGTTCTCCGGATTGATGGAATACGCGGTGGTGAATCCGTCGTGGTACGTGCCGCCCTCGATCCTGAAGACCATGGCGCCCAAGCTCGCCGGCTACGGCGGCAAGACATGGGGCGGCTACGAGGTGGTCCGCCGCGGCGGCCACGTCTCGCTGCGTCAGCCGCCGGGCGAGCGCAACGCGCTCGGCTTCATCAAGTTCATGTTCCCGAACCAGCACGCGGTCTACCTGCACGACACGCCGAACCGGTCGTTGTTCTCCGCGGCCAAGCGCGATTTCAGCCATGGCTGCGTCCGCGTCGACGACCCCTTCCGCCTGGCCGACGCCGTGCTGCCGGACTGGTCCGAGGCGCGGCTCAAGAAGCTGATCGGCAAGGGCGAGCGCACGATCCGGCTGCCCGCGAAGCTGCCGGTGCATCTGGCCTACTTCACAGCCTACGTGGACGACGGCGGCACGTTCCGCACCCTCCCCGATCTCTACGGGTACGACGCGCCGATGCGCGCCGCGCTCGGCTTGCCCGGCGGCGGCGGACCGGCGATCGCCAAGCTCCCGGAGGAGAAGGCGCGCCGGAAGCCCGAGGCCGCACCCGTGGCCCAGGCCCATCCGGCGCCCCGCCGCGAAGCCGCGCGCCCCCGGCGTTACGCCGACCCGGAGCCGAGCGCGCGTTACGACGAGTACGACTCGCCGCGGCGGCACGTTCGCCGGTCGGCCCGCGCCGACGGGGCGCCGGAATACGGTGAACCCGGCCTGTGGACGCCGGCACCGGCGCCGGTGTCGCGCGGTTGGTGGTAGTTCGACCACCGGGATTCGACCTCAACTCTCAGGTGCGCGGCCACACAGCCGGGCACGATTTCGCCACGGTCCAGCCTTAGCCGTTTCCCTCGCAGACTCAGGCGAAGGGGAGCGCTGTCGGCCGTCATGGGCCGATCGCTGCGACCGGACATCCGCCGGGCACCCTTTGCGGGTTCGGGAGAGGATCAGGACCACCGTGCCGAGCCTTCGCAGAACCGCCCGACACCTCGTCCTCGCCCTGTGCGGCACGGCCCTCGGCTTGATCGCCGGAACGGTCGAGACCGAGAACGCGGTGGCCAACGGCGATACCCGCACGCTCACGATCTACCACACGCATACCAAGGAGAGCGCGACCATCACGTTCAAGCGCGATGGCCGGTACGACCGCGCGGCCCTGGAGCAGATGAACTGGCTCCTGCGCGATTGGCGCGTCAACGAGCCGATCAAGATGGACCCGCGCCTGTTCGACACGGTCTGGGAGGCCTACCGGCAGGTCGGCGCGACCCAGCCGATCCACGTCGTCTCGGCCTATCGCTCGCCCGGCACCAACGCGATGCTGCGCCGCCGCTCCCGGATGGTCGCCGAGTTCAGCCAGCACATGCTCGGCAAGGCGATGGACTTCTACCTGCCCGAAGTCTCGATCGACCGGATCCGCGAAGTCGGGCTGCAGATGCAGCGCGGCGGCGTCGGCTGGTATCCGCATGCCGGCACGCCCTTCGTCCATCTCGACGTCGGCTCCGTGCGGATGTGGCCGCGCATGACCCACGACCAGCTCGCCCGGCTGTTCCCGGACGGCAAGACCGTCCACCTTGCGAGCGACAACCGCCCGTTCCCGCGCTACGAGGAGGCGAAGGCCGAGATCCTGTCGCGCGGCGGCACCGTCGCCGGCCTCACCACCCAGATGGCGAGCGGCGAGGAGGAGGACGGGCCCGGC
This sequence comes from Methylobacterium sp. WL7, assembly GCF_008040085.1. Lineage (NCBI taxonomy): Bacteria > Pseudomonadati > Pseudomonadota > Alphaproteobacteria > Hyphomicrobiales > Methylobacteriaceae > Methylobacterium > Methylobacterium sp. WL7. The sequence goes on from NZ_VRVG01000036.1 coordinate 23,238, forward strand.
CTGTTCGGCTTCCTGGCAAGCCTGTTCGGCGGCGGATCCTCCACACCCGAGCCCGCCGCGGCCCCGCCGCCGGCGCCCGTCGCGAAGAGAGGCCGCCAGGCGCCCGTCGTCGCGGTCGCCAGCGCCGATCCGCAGGATCCGGTCGGCACCCGCGCCGCCCTGGCCTACGCCGCGCCGACGGCGGACGACACGCTTCGCAGCACGCTGACCCGCCAGGATCAGACGAGGACCGACGTCAATCCGCCGGTCGATGCACGGGCCCTGCTCACCGTGGAGAAGCCGTCTACGGGCGCCGACGAGGCCGTGGCGGGGATTCTCGCACCCCTGCCGCCGCGCCGGCCCTCCGGGTTCGCCGTCGTGGCGGCGGCCGCCATCACCATGCCGTTGCCGCCGCCGCGTCCTGTCCAGTTCGCCTCGATCGCGGGCGGCATGGCCAACCTGTCGGCTCCGACCGCAACGCGGGCTCTGACCAAGGATACTGCCGTCGAGCCGGCACCGCGGCGCCCCCTGGTGGCGGCCGATGCAGACGCGAAGGCGCAGTTGCGCTCCCTGTTCGAGGCGGCGTCCACCGGTCCGGTCACCGCGCCGGCAAGCCGCAACGCCCCGGTTCGCGTTGCCGCCACGCGTCTACGCGAGGCCGCGCCGGATGCAGTCGTGGCGGCAAGGCCGGGACCGGTGGCGACCAAATTCAGCGCGAAGAGCCCCGGCGACGAACTCACGGCGGCGCGGTTCACCGGCTCGGCTACGCGCACGACGGCCGGAACGCGCTGAGACCGGGATGGGTGGGAAAGCCTGCGCTCAGCGCAACGGCTTGGAGAGGTTGATCGCCAGGGCGGAGACCAGGGTCGCGGCGTAGCCGTCGTCCTGCGTGTCGGCGATACGCTCGGCCTCGCCGCCGCTATTGGCCGCGACCGACATCATCAGCATCACGGCGGTGGTGATCGCCCCGAGGCCGGCGACCGTCGCGACGTAGGCCCGCACGGCCGCCCGCGGGACGGGAGCCGCCTGGCCGGCGTCGACGTAGAGCGAAGGTGGGCTGCGGGGAATCATGGCTGGTGATTCTGGCGCCTGACACTGGGCCCGGCACGGAGCGATGTGCACCTCGCGCGACCGGCCGGATCAATTAGTAAACGTGCCGTTCTAGGCCCGGTTCAACAGCCGCAAACGCTTTTTCAACAGTGTTTCATCGGTCCTGGTTGACGGCCGGTATCGACGGCGGCGACCCGCCCCCGATACCGGCCGCGGATAGCCGGCTCAGCCTTCCTTGCCTTGCACCTTGCCGAGGGCCGCCTGGGCCGCCGCGAGGCGGGCGATCGGCACCCGGTAGGGCGAGCAGGAGACGTAATCGAGCCCGACCTCCTGGCAGAAGCCGATCGACGCCGGGTCGCCGCCATGCTCGCCGCAGATCCCGAGCTTGATGTCCGGACGTGTGGCCCGGCCGCGCTCGACGCCGATGCGGACCAGCTCGCCCACGCCCTCCTGGTCGATGGTGATGAACGGGTCGGCCGCCAGGATCCCCTTCTGGGTGTAGGGACCCAGGAAGGTCGCCGCGTCGTCGCGGGAGATGCCGAGCGCCGTCTGGGTCAGGTCGTTGGTGCCGAACGAGAAGAACTCGGCGGTCTGGGCGATCTCACCGGCCTTGAGCGCCGCCCGCGGCAGCTCGATCATGGTGCCGACCTGGTAGTCCAGGGTGGCGCCCTTCTCCTCGGACACCGCCTTGGCCATGGCGTCGATCCGCGCCTTCACGATGTCGAACTCCATGCGGGTGAACACCAGCGGCACCATCACCTCGGGGGTGACGGGGCTGCCGGTATCGGCGGCGGCCTGCACGGCGGCCTCGAAGATCGCACGGGCCTGCATCTCCGCGATCTCCGGGAAGGCGATCGCCAGGCGGCAGCCGCGGAAGCCGAGCATCGGGTTGTGCTCGGACAATTCCCGCATCCGGTGGCGGATCTTGTCCTCCGATACGCCGGTCGCCTTCACGACCTCGGCGACCTCGGCATCGGTATGCGGCAGGAACTCGTGCAGCGGCGGATCGAGCAGGCGGATCGTCACCGGCAGGCCGGACATGATCGTGAACAGCTCGACGAAGTCCTGGCGCTGATAGGGCAGGATCTTCGCGAGCGCCGTCCGGCGGCCCTCGGCGTCGTCGGCCAGGATCATCTCGCGGACCGCGATGATGCGGTCGCCCTCGAAGAACATGTGCTCGGTGCGGCACAGGCCGATCCCTTCCGCGCCGAAATTCCGCGCGGTGCGGGCGTCGGTCGGCGTGTCGGCGTTGGCCCGCACCTTCATGCCGCGGAACTGGTCGGCCCATTCCATCAGGGTCGCGAAGTCGCCCGACAGCTCGGGCTCCAGCATCTTCACCTCACCCTGGATCACCTGGCCGGTGGAGCCATCGATGGTGATCCGGTCGCCGGCCTTGAGGGTGGCGTCGCCGACCTTCATGGTCTGGGCCTTGTAGTCGATCCGGATCGAGCCGACGCCGGAGACGCAGGGCTTGCCCATGCCGCGGGCGACCACCGCCGCGTGGCTGGTCATGCCGCCGCGGGTGGTCAGGATACCCTCGGCGGCGTGCATGCCGTGGATGTCCTCGGGCGAGGTCTCGATGCGTACGAGGATGCACTTGCGCTCGGCCTTGCGCAGGGCCTCGGCGTCCTCGGAGTTGAACACGATCTCGCCGGTGGCCGCCCCGGGGGAAGCCGGCAGGCCGGAGGCGATGACCTTGCGGTCGGCCTTCGGGTCGATCGTCGGGTGCAGCAGCTGATCGAGGGCGGAGGGCTCGACCCGGCCGATCGCCTCCTCGCGGGAGATCAGCCCCTCGCCTGCCAGATCCACGGCGATGCGCAGGGCCGCCTTGGCCGTGCGCTTGCCGTTGCGGGTCTGGAGCATCCAGAGCTTACCCTTCTCGATGGTGAACTCCATGTCCTGCATGTCGCGGTAATGCGCTTCCAGGATCCCGTAGATCCGGGTCAGCTCCGCGTAGCTCTCGGGCATGGCCTTCTCCATGGAAGGCTTGTCGCTTTCGGCCTCGATCCGGGCCTTTTCCGTGATGTTCTGCGGCGTGCGGATACCCGCCACCACGTCCTCGCCCTGCGCGTTGATCAGGAACTCGCCGTAAAGCGCCTTCTCGCCGGTGGAGGGATTGCGGGTGAAGGCGACGCCGGTGGCGGAGGTGTCGCCCATGTTGCCGAACACCATGGCCTGGACGTTGACGGCCGTGCCCCAGCTTTCCGGGATGCTGTTCAGCTCGCGGTACTTCTTGGCCCGCGGGATCATCCAGGAGTTGAACACCGCGCTGATCGCCCCCCAGAGCTGGTCCTCGGCGACCTGCGGGAAGTCGGAGCCGTGCTCGTCTCGGACGATCTTCTTGTAGGTCTGGATCAGGGTCTTCCAGTCCTCGGCGCCGAGCTCCGTGTCGAGGTCGTAGCCCTTGCCTTCCTTGTAGTGCTCCAGCGCCTCCTCGAAGGCGTGGTGCTCAACGCCGAGCACCACGTTCGAATACATGGTGATGAAGCGGCGGTAGGAATCGTAGGCGAAGCGCTCGTCGTCGGCCTCCTTGGCCAGCGCCAGCACGGTCTGGTCGTTGAGGCCGAGGTTCAGGACCGTATCCATCATGCCCGGCATCGACGCACGGGCACCCGAGCGCACGGAGACCAGGAGGGGGTTGGCGGCATCGCCGAACTTGCGGCCGGTCAGTGTGCCGATCTGGTCCAGCGCGGCGGCGACCTGGCCCTTCAGCTCCGGCGGATAGGCCTTGCCGTTGTCGTAGTAGGAGGTGCAGACCTCAGTCGTGATGGTGAAGCCGGGGGGGACGGGCAGGCCGAGGTTGCACATCTCGGCCAGGTTGGCGCCCTTGCCGCCGAGGAGGTCGCGCATCTGCGACTTGCCCTCCGCCTTGCCGTCGCCGAAGGCGTAGACCCACTTCGCGCTGCCGGTCGCCATGTCGAACCCGTCCGTGTCTGATGCCCGGCACAGGCCGAGCTGATGGGCGCGGGTTGGACCATCCCGCAGCGCAACGCAAGATGAACGCATTGCGGGCTTGTGCGCGCGCGACTGACGCGCAGCGAAGTCTGTCAGGGATCGCGCGCGGACAGGCCTTACGAGAAGCCGCGCAGCAGCCCGAGACCAATCACGCCGACCACGATCAGGTAGATCGCCACGATGTAATTGAGGAGGCGCGGTGCGATCAGGATCAGGATACCGGCCAGGATCGCGATGATCGGTTGTAGGTTCGAGATGGTGATGGTCACGGGCGCCTCCGGGGGCCGAGCTCGGCCGTCCACAACCGACGTCCGTACAGCATGGCGGTTCCCTGTAGCTGGAGCGTGACGAAGCGCCGGATCGTCTCCGGCGCTTCGTGTGGTGGCGTCAGGGCTTCGACGGCTTCAGGGCCGGCGTATTGGTGCCCGGGATCGGATCCTTCGCCTCGCCGGTGGGTAGGCTCGCCTCGATGGTCGGATGCGAGAGTTCCGGATAGGGGCCGATCACGTTGGCGCCGTTGAGGGGCTTGTTCGCGCCATTGTGGCAGGTTGCGCAGTTGATCTTCGGCACGTCGCCCAACGCACCGAGCCTGTTGCGCGGGAAGGTCGAGGTCAGCGGTTCCATGAAGTCCTGGTTCAGGTCCCGCACCATGCGGATGCCGTACCAGGCATGGATCCGGTTAGGCGTGCTGGTGTCCCACTGTGCGACCGACCGGGTGTTGTGGCAGAACGTGCAGTTCACCCCGAGCGATTGCGACATGCTGATCATGATCGCGAAGGTCTTCTCCGCGTCCTGGATCGGCTTGCCCTTGGTCTCGGGCAGCACCGTGGTGCCGTTGACCCGCACCGCGTCCTCGGGCGTGTCCTTGTGCTGGTAGAACGCCTGGTAGACATCGTAGGGCAGCGAGGTGTTGCCGACCTCCGCGGAGGCCATGTTCTGGCTGTTGTTGCGTGGCTTGAACCGGCCCTCGCCCTGGACGGGACGGTCGAACCAGATGTTGGCCGGAACCGGATTGCCCCGGTGGCAGGTGTAGCAGGTCACGCCCGCCTCGTGGACGTGTTTCTCCTTCCAGGACGTGTTGATCGTCTGGGTCATCTGCAGCATCCGACGGGCGACCCGCTTCTGGTACAGCTCGTCGGACGCCATGTTCTCGGTGCTGTGGCAGTAGGTGCAGCCCTGCTGGGGCGCCACCCACTCCGTGATCGACACCATCAGCCGGTTGAACTGCTCGGCCGAGAGATCGCCCAAGACCTGCACGTTCTCGTAGACCGCCGAGGCCTTGTCGCCGCCGGCATCGGCCGGGTCGGCGGGGGCCGGGGCGACGTTGGCCGCCGCGAGCGCCTCGTTGCCGGCCCGGGTACGGATCAGGTCCATGCCGGTGCCGCGGAAGCCGGTCTGCTTGGCCGCCATGGGGGGATGGGTCCAGCCCGCGCCCCCGAACATCGCGATGGTGAGGAACAGGGCGAGCGCCCCGCCGACCACCGCCAGAATCGTCTTCATGACGGCCTCCTCACGGCTTCATGCCGGGTGCGAGATGGGCGGGGTCGACGATCGGGCCGTAGACCTGCGGATAGGACGGGGCGACGCCGTGCTTGACGGCCCAGAGGTACCAGTTGTCGACCACGGTACCGGTGAGCAGGATGCCGATGCCGCCGGTCAGCGTGGTCAGCACCGCGAACCACCACGCCCAGCGGTGGATGGATTCCATCGTGGCGTTGAAGCCCATGGTCCAGCGCCAGAACAGGGCGGCGCGCTCGGTGGCTGTGCCGCGATCGACGATCTGGTCGATCTCGCGGTCGGCGCCGTAGCGGGAGCAGGCCAGGATGGTGCCCCCGTGCATCGCGAACAGCAGCGTCGATCCGTACAGGAACGTGATCGAGAGCATGTGGAACGGGTTGTAGAACAGGTTGCCGTAGCGGAGCGAGAATGCCGCTGTCCAATCGAGGTGGGGGAAGATCCCGAACGGCACCGCCTCGGACCAGGAACCCATCAGGACCGGCCGGATGAAGCCGAGGACGAGGTAGAGCCAGATCGCCGAGGCGAACGCCCACGGCACGTGGGTGCCCAGCCCGAGCGCCCTGGCCCGGCGGTAGAGGTGGACCCACCAGAGCAGGATCGAAGTGGTGAGGAAGAAGCCGGCGATCAGCCACCAGCCGCCCTCGTTGAGCGGGGGCAGCACTTTGAGCCCGTATTTCGGCAGTGGCGGTTCCAGAGCGAGCCAGGGCAATTGCCGCACGAACTGCACCGGATCCCAGTTCACCGAGGCCCACATGTTGAGCCCGATGATCTCGAAGGCGATCAGCCCACAGACCATGGACAAGGCCGCGACGTAGCCGATGTAGATCGGACCGACCTGGCTGTTGCCCAGCAGGCCGAACAGGTAGCTGTTGAACGGCTTGCCGACCCGTTCGTTCGAACTCACCGGGACGCCGTTCTCCGGCTCCAGCGGGCGCACCTGAACCTGGGTGAAGATATTCTGATAATAGGCCATCGCCCGCCCTCCCCCCGGTCGTCCGCACGGTTCATGCGGCGCCGGCCTGGATCATTGGTATCGGTTCGCCCGATTCTCGGCGGGCGACGGGTATCTCAGCGCCAGACCGGCAGGTTGAGCCACCAGCCCCACCATTGCGGCCAGCCCTGCGTCCAGAACGGCCCGCTGATCACGATGCAGACCGCGCTCCAGAAGCCCGCCGACAGTGCCAGGAACAGGCCGAGGCGGTGGATGCCCAGCGTGCCGATCGAGTAGCCGATCGTGTCGCGGAAGAACGTGTCCTCGTGCTCCGGGGTCTTCACGGTCTCACCCTTCTTCGGGTTGGTCGCCGAGAGGATGAGGCCGCCGTGCATGGCGAGCGCCAAGGTGGTCGTGAAGAAGAACGTCACGGCCAGCATGTGCGCAGGATTATAATGGAAGTGTAGATACTGATATCCGGTGTTCGACACCCAATCGAGGTGACTGAGGATGCCGTACGGGAACCCATAGCCCCAGGCGCCCATCAGGAACGGCCGCACCACGACGAGGGTGAAATAGGCGAAGATCGCCATGCCGAAGGCCGCCGGCACGTGGTAGCCGATGCCGAGCTTCCGACAGATCTCGACCTCGCGCATCATCCAGGAGACGAACGACCCGAGCGCGCAGAACGTGATGATCTGCCAGAGGCCTCCCTCTTTCAGCGGTGCGAGCTTCAGCCCGTAACTGATGTCGGGCGGCGCGATGTTGATCTGCCAGACGTTCCAGGTCGGCCCGATCGCGGCGCCGTAGATGACCAGCGCGGTGCCCAGCACCGTGAAGAACAGCCCGGTGACGCCGAAGAATCCGACGAAGAACGGCCCGACCCAGAAGTCGAACAGGTCGCCGCCGAGCAGCGTACCGCCGCGGATCCTGTACTTTCGCTCAAAGCTCAGCATCGCCATGGCGGACACTCCTCAGCCCGGCCGCAATTTTTTGGGGTTTTTGGACCGCGGCCCCTAGGAGTCGCGGTCCCGGCCAGCCTGGATCAGGCGGGCATGCTCGGCAGAACGAGCGTGATGTTGCTCGCCGCCTTGTTCGCCTTCGGACCTTCCAGCCAGTTGAACCGGTCGGTCGAGAGCAAGATGAAGTGGATCAGCAGCGCAAGGATGAAGAGAAAGGTGAACAGAGCCACCAGGGTGCGCCGCGGATCGAACAGCAACCAGACCTTATGCATTCGATCCTCCTCAGCCGATCATCGTGACGAGGGCGCGGGCCGCATCGGTGACGCCTTCGAGAGAAGCGTAGCCCTGCGGTCCGGGAAGCCACGGACGCCACATCCACACCAGGATGTGCGCGACCACGGCAATCGCCGTGAAGATGAGGAAGCTCGTCAGGAAGATCGCGTGGAACTCCTTGGCTTCCGGTTCCGTCAACCCGGACAGGCTGCTCGGTCTTTCTGTTGCAACGGGTCCACCGGCCATCGTTCAGACCTCCGTGTGTTGGCCGCACTCCTTGCGAAGGGCGACGGGTGCTGCCGTGGTGCTCAAGGCGGTCACGGCTTGACTTCCCCCGCGTCACCGGACGGAAGCGTCTCGATCAGGGCGTTCAGCCCATGAAAGCGAAAGGAATCGTCTGGACCGCCATCGCGCGGGCTTCGCCGAACACGGAGCGGTGCGCCGGCGCGATGCCGGAGCGGGACGCGGCCCGGGCCGGCTTGAAGCGGGCGAACGCGGCGGCGGCCAGGAAGCACGGATAGGTCGCGGCCAGGATCAACCGGAACTGAAGGGCTTCATGATGCAGGCGGGCGGTCGGGACCATCGTGCGCATCGTCAGGTCTCCTCTGGGGGGAACGGAAAGGCGGCTCATGCGGGGATCCCCCCGGCAAGATCGGCTCGGGCGCGCGCCACATGGGCGGGGGCCACGGCAGCGGATTCGGTCGTGCGGGCGGCGCGCTCGGCCGCGTCGCGCAGACGCTTGGCGGCGGAGATGCGGGCCAGAACCGGCTGCGCCTCGACCAGCTCGTCCAGCGCCGCGCGGGCGGCTTCGTCCCAGGGCAGCTCGCGATGGCGGCGCGCCGGGGTCGCCTCGACCTTGTCCATGTCGCGGGCGAGCGGCAGGATGTGGAAGAGCGTGTCGAACAGGGCGTTGCAGACCTCCTGGACCAGGTAGGTCGCGCCGGCAAAACCCATGAACGGCGTGCCGGTGTGCCGCCGGATGATGGCGCCGGGGAACGAGGCCGGGATGTAGGTGGCCCGGGCTCCGCATTCCGCGAGGTACATCCGCTCGTTGAACGAGCCGAACAGCACCAGCGGAGTCTTCTCCGCCACGGCCTTGCGCACCGCGTCGTTGTCGGGCTTCTGACCGGCCGAGCGGCTGAACGCGAAGTTGCAGGGCAAGCCCATCTCGTCTTCGAGGAAGTGCCGCACGCCGCGGGCGTAGGTCTCGGTCGCGACGATCCCGAAGCTGGCGGTCCCGAAGAAGTCCTGCGTGACCGAGCGCCAGAGGTCCCAGACCGGCTTGATCGTGGTGTGGCGCTCGCGCTCGATGAACGGCTCCGGGTCGAGCCCGAGGATCGCGCCGAGCGAGCGCAGGAACTTGGTGGTCGAGAGGATGCCGATCGGCGCCTGCAGGTAGGGCCGCTCCAGATCTTCGCAGAGCAGACGGCCGAACTCGCGGTAGAGACAGATGTTGGCGTCGGCGTTGACGAGCTTGGGCACGTCCGCGAGGTGCGAACCCAGCGGGAAGGTCAGGTTCACGTCGGCCCCGATCCCTTCCACCAGGCGCCGGATCTCGGCGAGGTCGGAGGGCATGTTGAAGGTGCCGTAGGCCGGGCCGATGATGTTCACCCGCGGGCGCTCGCCGGGCTTCTTCTCGGGACGCGCCGGGATGCCCTTCTTGGCGAACTTCTTGGCGGCGTATTCCTGCCAGAGCCAGCGTATGGCGCGGTCGGCGGCCTGCCACTGGTCCTCGTCGATGGTGCGCGGGAGGAAGCGCTGGAGGCCGGTGCCCTCGGGGGTCACGCCGCCGCCGATCATCTCGGCGATCGAACCGGTGACCACCACGCTGGGCTGGCCCGGATCGAGGGTGGCGTGGGCGCGCTTCATCGCGCCCTCGGTGCCGTGGCGGCCGAGTTCTTCCTCGGCGAGGCCGGTGACGACGATCGGCAGCTCGTGCGGCGGCAGCGCATCGGTGTAGTGGAGCACCGAGGTGACCGGCAGGTTCTCGCAGCCGACCGGACCGTCAATGACGACCTGCAGGCCCTTGATCGCCGTGAAGACGTAGACGGCGCCCCAGTAGCCCCCGGCCCTGTCGTGATCGAGGATCAGCATTACACCATCTCCCCGATCGGCTTCATCGGGCCTTCGATCTTCGGACCCTGCCGCCGCTGCGGCGTGTCCTGCCAGACGCCGGCGGTGAAGCCGGTGCCGACGCCCTCGAAGAAGTCGCGCATCGCGTCGAAGCGGGGCTTGTTGGCCAGGGCGGCGTTGATCACCCGTGCCAGGGAGCCGGCTCCTGCCGCGCCCATGAGCGGGCGCGCCGAGATCAGGTTGGTGAAGTAGAGGGCGGGCGTGCCGCGCTCCTTGGCCTTCTGCACCACCGGCGTCGTGCCGATGGCCAGATCCGGCTTCAGCGCGTCGAGGGCGTAGAGGTCGTCCTCGAGGGAGGCCCGATAGCGAACTTCGGTACCGCGGGCTTCCAGCCAGTCGCGATCGGCCTCGGACCACGGCGTACGCGGACAAGCGGTGCCGACATACGGGACCTCGGCCCCGCTTTCCACGAGGAGCCGCGCGACCAGCAGTTCCGAACCCTCGTAGCCCGAAAGCGTGATCCGGCCCTTGATCGGCATGGCGGCAAGCGCGCCGCGGATGCCGGGCAGGAGCTGGTTCTTGGCCGCCTCGACGGTGGCCCGGGCGACGCCGCAGGCCTCACCGATCCGGTCGAGCCAGTCGGCAGTGCCGTCGACCCCCACCGGGGCGGAGCCGACCACCGGTCGGCCGGCGGCTTCGAACTCGCGGATCGAGGCCGTGTAGAACGGGTGGATCGCGGCGACCGCGGTGCAATCTAGGGCAGAGTAGAGTTCGCGCCATTCGCGGGTCGGGACCACCGGCCCGGCCGCGAGGCCCAGAGGCTCCAACAAGGCGGCGATCACCACCGGGTCGGCCGGGAAGATCTCGCCGAGCAGAGCCACGCTCGGGCGCTCCGAACGGCCGCCGCGTGGGGTCGCGACCGGCCCCTGCTCGGCCTCGGTGCGGGCGACCTTCAGCATCGCGCCGGCGAGCACGTCCTTTGCCTCGGCATGGGTCGGAACCCCGAAGCCCGGGACGTCGATGCCGATCACCCGGACGCCGTCGATCTCCTTCGGCAACAGGCGGAGCGGGACGCCGGAGGCGGTGGGGACACAGAGGTTGATGACGACCACGGCGTCGTAATCCGCGGGCTTGGCCGTGGCGAACACCGCATCGCGGATGTCCTCGAACAGCTTGCCGGTGACCAGCGTCTCCGAGTTGAACGGCACGTAGCCGACGCTGCGCCGGGCGCCGTAGAAATGCGACGTGAAGGTCAGTCCGTAGACGCAGCAGGCCGACCCGGACAGGATCGTGGCGGTGCGGCGCATGCGCAGGCCGACCCGGAGCGAGCCGAAGGCGGGACACATGCTCTGCGGCTGGTCGTGCGGACCCTGCGGATAATCCTCCCGCAGCTTCGCCAGCGTCTCCGACATGCCGGCCGCCTCGGCGGCCGCCCGCATCGCGTCCTTGCCGGCGTGGCAGCCGAGCCCGTCGCCCTGGGTGGCGGCGAGGTCGACGGGCGCGGAGGCCTTGCGGGCGCGCAGATCGGCGATGTCGAGGGAGACGGCCATGCCCTAGACCTCGTCGTAGACGACTTCGAGGGACGGCTTGGTCACGTGGGCGACGCCGCACATGTCCTCGTGAGTCGCCGGGACCAGGACCACGTCGCGGCCGGTGACGTCGCTCGAGAACAGGCCGAGCAGCCCGTCCTGCGTGAGCGGGGTCGGCCGGTGCGGCGCCGCCGTCGCGACGTTGGCGGCCAGGTCCGAGAACAGGCTGCCCCAGCGGCTCTCCGGCCGACCGATGATCTCGTAGTTCGCGCTCTTGCGGCGGATGTCGTCGTCGGCCGGGATCGAGGCCAGGACCGGGATGCCGGCGGCGTCCGCGAAGGCCTGGGCTTCGCCGGTGCCGTCGTCCTTGTTGATCACCAGGCCGCCGACGCCGACATTGCCGCCGAGCTTGCGGAAATACTCGACGGCCGAGCAGACGTTGTTGGCGACGTAGAGCGATTGCAGGTCGTTCGAGCCGACGACGATGACCTTCTGGCACATGTCCCGGGCGATCGGCAGGCCGAAGCCGCCGCAGACCACGTCGCCCAGGAAGTCCAGGAGGACGAAGTCGAAGCCCCAGTCGTGGAAGCCGAGCTTCTCCAGCAGTTCGAAGCCGTGGATGATGCCCCGGCCGCCGCAGCCGCGCCCGACTTCGGGGCCGCCGAGTTCCATGGCGTAGACGCCGTCGCGCTTGAAGCAGACATCGCCGATCGCCACCGCCTCGCCGGCGAGCTTCTTCTTGGTCGAGGTCTCGATGATGGTCGGGCAGGCCTTGCCGCCGAACAGCAGGGAGGTTGTGTCGCTCTTCGGGTCGCAGCCGATCAGCAGGACCTTCTTGCCCTGTTGGGCCATCATGTAGCTGAGGTTGGCCAGGGTGAACGACTTGCCGATGCCGCCCTTGCCGTAGATCGCGATGATCTGCGTCTCCTTCTTCGCCGGCGCGGTGGAGACCGCATCAGGCTCGATCGCCGCCTCGGCGCGGAGTTGGGTGGCCTGGTCGAGGGCGGCCTTGTTGAGCTGAACGTTCACGCGGCGTCCCTCCAGTCGAGAATCATCTTGAGGCAGGCGGGATCGGCGAAGGCGGTGCGGTACGCGTCCTGGGCTTGCGCCGCCGGGGCGCGGTGGGTGATCAGCCCATCGAGAGAGAGCCGGCCGCCTTCGATCAGAGCCGTGACGGCCGCGAGGTCGTCGGGGCGGAACTCGGCCGAGATCCGGATCCGGGCTTCCCGCATGAAGGCAGGCGGGAAGGCGAAGGACAGCGGCGCCTCGTAGAAGCCGGCGAGCACGATCTCGCCGCCGGGCGCGAGGTGGGTGATCAGCCCGTCGAGGCCGGAGGCGTCACCGCTGACATCGGTGATCACCGCATAGTCGCGCCGGGCATCCTCGTCCGGCGCCAGAACCGCGTAGCCGGTGCCACCGTCCCGCCGGGTCGGGTCCGTCTCCCAGACCGTCGGGTCTGCGCCGACGGCGACGGTGAGGCGAGCCAGCAGACGCCCGAGCACGCCGTGCCCCACGATCAACGGCGTGGAACCGGCGGCGACGCCGCCGAGCGCCCGGTAAGCCGTGGCGGCGAGTGCGATCAGGCAGGCGCGGTCACCCAGTGCCGGATCCACCGACACGAGGCGGGCGGCGGGGGCCACGAGATGGGAGGCGGCGCCGCCGAACAGGCCGCGGACGGCGCCGAAGCAGCGGGCGCCGGGAACGAAGACGGTTTGGCCGACCCGGACCGGCGCGTCGGCGGCGGCTTCGACCACCGTGCCGACCGACTCGTAGCCCGGAACCAGCGGGTAGCCCATGCCGGGGAACGGCGGCATGCGGCCCGACCAGAGAAGTCGCTCGGTCCCGGTGCTGATGCCGCTCCAGCTGACCGCGATGACCGCGTCCGCCGCTCCGGCAGGTGTCAAGGGCAGGCGGGAGACCGCCAAGCGCTCCGGACGTTCGAGGATGACGGCGAGAGCGTCCATGACTGGAATATTCCGCCCGCTGTTTGTGCGACTCTCGCTTGTGCGGAACCGCTATGTGTCATCCTAGATAGACACATTGCTGCGTCAAGTCATTCTTACTCTAACGCGCGTCTTTCTGCGCGACGATCAGTCGGGTGAGGAGCGGACGGCGCGTCCGATGCTCCCGCGCAATCGTGAAACCGGCCCTGCGCAACATGGCTTGGAGTTCCTCGGCGCGGCGCGGCCGGCCGGAGCCCATGGCGAGGAGGTAGAAGCCGAAATACGCGTCGCCGACCGGCTCGGCGCCGGGCGTGCCGGCCATGGGCTCGGCGAGGATCAGGGTCCCGCCCGGGGGAAGCGCCGCATGCGCGGCGGCGAGCAGCGCCAGGGCCGGGCCATCGTCGTGATCGTGGACGATCCGCACCAGGGAGATCGTGTCGGCACCCACCGGTAGGCCGTCGTGGAAGCTGCCGCCGCGGCAGGCGATCCGGTCGGCAAGCCCCGCCTGCGCGAGCCGCTCGGAGGCCCGGCCGGCCACGGCCGGGAGGTCGAACAAGGTCAGGGCCAGGCCGGTATGCCGGGTCGCCACGGCCTGCAGGAAAGCACCCTCGCCGCCGCCGACATCCATCAGGTGCCGGCTTCGCGACAGGTCGCAGGCATCGAGCACGTCGTCGGCGATCAGCGCCTGGGAGGAGCCCATCAGGCCGCCATAGGGCGCCACCGCGTCCGCGTCGGCGGCTTTGCCGGCGGCGTAGGGCCAGTAGCGCGCGAGCCGGGTCGGCGCCGCCGTCCCACGCAGGAGCGCCACCGGATCCGCGAGGTCGGCGTAGAGCAGCGCGTGGTGCTCGATCATCGCGGCGATGCCGGGATTGCCGTTCAGGGCGGCCCCGAGATCGGCGAGGCCGAACCGGTCGCCGGGGAGCGCCCGGACGAGGTCGAGGGAGGCGGCGGCGTGCAGCAGGCGGCGCGCGTTCTCGACCGGGAGATCGAGGCGAAGCGCCAGCGCGTCGAGGGCCAGCGGCCCTTCGGCCAGGACCCGGAACAGGTCGAGGCGGACGCAGGCCGTCAGCACCTGCGCGTAGACGAAGCCGGCGCAGAGATCGAACAGCGCCCGCGTGTTCTTCCGGGCGATGCCCCGGGTCAGCGGAAAACCCGCCGCCCAGCGCTGGAAGCGCGGGCTGGCCACCAGGCGGTTGCGCAGGCCGAGCCAGCGGTCCCGGAGCGAGGGCGCAGCCGACGAGGCTGCGCCGGGGCGCGGGACCGAGCCGGCGGTCAGGCCGGCACCGCGCGCAGGCTCGCGGGCAGGAACAGCCGCGCCTGCGCCTCGATCTCGGCGGTGAGTCGGGCCACGCCCGGGCAGGCCGGGATCGCCGCCACCGCTTCCCGGGTGAGCCGGGACAGGCGGTCCAGGGCGCCATCGGTGCCCAGCAGGGCGGCGGCATTGGGGCGGCCGAGGGTGGCGTCGCGGCCGGCGGGCTTGCCGATCTCCTCCTGGCGGCAGGCGACGTCGCGCAGGTCGTCGGCGACCTGGTAGGCCTCGCCCAGGCATTCGCCGAGGCGCCGCCAGGGTTCCGGATCGGCCCCCGCGGCGGCGGCGCCCAGCACGGTTGCGGCGGCGAACAGGGCGCCGGTCTTGGCCTGCTGGTAGTCGCTGAGGCTGATATGCGCTTCGGATTCCCAGGCCTGGCCGGCCGCGATGCCGTTGGGGGAGCCGGCAGCGCGCCCGAGGAGGCCGACCAGGCGGGCGAGCCGCACCGGATAGGGGCCGGCGGCCCGAGCCAGGGTTTCGAAGGCGAGCACGATCAGGGCATCGCCGGCCAGCACCGCGACCGGCTCGCCGAAGGCGATGTGGACGGTGGGCTTCTGCCGGCGCAGGGGGGCGTCGTCGAAGCAGGGCAGGTCGTCGTGGACCAGGGAGGCGCAGTGCAGCAGCTCGATCGCGGCGGCGGCGGCTTCCGAGGCGGCCGGATCGTCGTCGCCGCAGGCATGGGCCACCGACAGGCACAGGCGCGGGCGAATGCGGTGTCCACCGGGGAAGACGGCGTAGCGCAACGCTTCAGCCAAAAGGGGCGGCGCACCCGGCGCCTCGGCATAAGCCACGGCGCGATCCAGCGCCTGTTCGATCCGCCGGCCCGACTCCATGGCGCGCCTCCCGTGTTATCATCGGTTGTCAGCGACAAGTGTCATTTCTTATTGACACTTTGCAGACCGGAGATCAATCCCAATCGGTGGCGCAAGTGCGAGGTTGAGCGTGGCGCAGGACCGCGTCGTCGTGATCGGAGCCGGGATCGGCGGTCTGGCCGCCGCCTTACGGTTGGCGCATGCCGGCCTGTCGGTCACGGTGGTTGAGCGCGCCGCACGGCCCGGCGGCAAGATGGCCAGCGTTCCAGTCGGCCAACTCTTCGTCGAAACCGGTCCGACCGTGTTCACGATGCGATGGATCTTCGAAGAATTGTTCGCCGAAGCCGGCGCAGACTTCGTCGATCACGCGAAGCTAACGCCCGCGAGCCTCCTCGCCCGGCACGCCTGGTCGCAAGATGCGCGTTTGGACCTGTTCGCTGATCCGGAAGCGTCGGCGGCGGCGATCGCCGAGTTCGCCGGCCCCCGGGAGGCCGACGGCTACCGCCGGTTCTGTGCCCGGTCGGCCGAGGTCTACCGGACCCTGGAAGGTCCGTTCATCCGCGAGGGCCGGACCAGCCCGACCGGCCTGGCGCAGCGGGTCGGGATCTCGGGCCTCGGCGACCTCTGGCGGATCCAGCCGTTCGCGACGCTGTGGTCGGCGCTGGGGACGTTCTTCCGCGATCCGCGGCTGCTGCAATTGTTCGGGCGCTACGCCACCTATTGCGGCGCCTCGCCGTTCACCGCGCCCGCGACCCTGATGCTGGTGGCGCATGTCGAGCAGGCGGGGGTCTGGACCGTGGCCGGCGGCATGAGCGCGCTCGCCGGGGCGGTCGCGGACCTGGCGACGCAGCGCGGCGCCACGTTCCGATTCGGGATGCATGTGGACCGGATCCTCACCGAGGGCGGCCGGGTCTCCGGCGTAGTCCTGTCCGATGGCGAGCGGATCCCGGCGGACACCATCGTCTGCAACGCCGACGCGGCGGCGCTCGGCGCCGGGCTGTTCGGCCCGGAGGCGGCACCGATGGGCGAGCGGCTGGCGCCGGCCGAGCGCTCGCTCTCCGCCGTCACCCTGTGCCGGGCGGCGGTCCCGCGGGGATTTCCGCTGGCCCACCACAACGTGTTCTTCTCGGACGACTACCGGGCGGAGTTCGACACGATCCTGCGGCGGCGCCGCCTGCCCGACGACCCGACCATCTACATCTGCGCGCAGGACCGGACCGAGACGGGCGCCGCGCCCGCCGGGCCGGAACGCCTGCTGATGCTCGTCAACGCTCCGGCGGACGGCCGCGAGCACCCGCTGACGCCCTCGGAGATCGCCCGATGCGAGACGAATCTGAACCGCCGGCTGGAGGCCTGCGGGCTGACCTTCGCGGAAACCCTGCCCCCGGTGGTGACGGACCCGGCCGGGTTCGAGAGCCGGTTTCCCGGGAGCGCGGGGGCGCTCTACGGCCGGGCGCCGCAGGGCTGGGCCTCGACCTTCAAGCGGGCGGGCGCCCGGACGGCGTTGCCGGGGCTGTACCTGGCGGGGGGCACGATCCATCCCGGCCCGGGCGTGCCGATGGCGGCGCAATCGGGCCGGCTGGCAGCGGCGGCGATCCTGCAGGACCGCGATTCGACGGCCCGGTCGCGCAAGACGGCTACGCGTGGTGGTACGTCGATGCGGTGAGCGACGACGGTCGCCAGGGGCTGACGATCATCGCGTTCATCGGCAGCGTGTTCTCGCCCTACTACGCGTGGAGCGCCGACAAGAACCCGTTCGCGCACTGCGCCATGAACGTGGTGCTGTACGGCGACCGCACCCGCTTCGCCATGACCGAGCGCGGCGCCGGAAGCCTGTCGCGCAGCCGCCACCACATCGCCATCGGCCCCAGCGCGATGGAATGGGACGGCACCGCCCTGACGGTCCGGATCGACGAGCGCGGCGCTCCCCTGCCCCACCGCATCCGCGGCACGGTGCGCCTGGAGCCGCGGGGCTTCACCCCCGGGCCGTTCCACCTCGACCCGGGCGGGCGCCACCGCTGGTGGCCGATGGCGCCGTCCTCGCGGGTCGAGGTCGCGTTCGACAGGCCGGACCTGCGCTGGACCGGCAGCGGCTACTTCGACACCAACGACGGCGACGAGCCCCTGGCCTCGGCCTTCACCCGCTGGACCTGGTGCCGGGCCGACCTGCCGGACGGGGCCGCGATCCTGTACGACGTGCGCCACCGCGGCGGCGGCGGCCAGAACCTGTCGCTGCGCTTCGCCCACGACGGCAGCCGCCGCGAGATCCGCCCGCCGCTGGCCGCCGCGCTGCCGGCCACATCGTTCTGGCGGATGCCCCGGGAGACCCGTAGCGACGACGGCCGCTCCCGGGTGCTCACCACCTTCGAGGACACGCCGTTCTATTCCCGCTCCCTGCTGGCCTCCACGCTCGGCGGCGAGCCCGTGCGGGCGGTGCACGAGAGCCTCTCCCTCGACCGCTTCCGCAACCCGCTGGTGCAGCTGATGCTGCCGTTCCGGATGCCCCGGCCGTATCAGGGGTGATTTTTTCGGGGGATGCGTTCGGTCCGGGCGGATGCGCGATAGCCTACCCCGTCATTCCGGGGCCGCGAAGCGGAGCCCCGGAATGACGGGGTGTAGGTTCGACATCACGTCTTGAATGCGATCGCACCGGACGGCCGAAGCGCAGCCATGTTCAGGTCGTGCTCGCTCTCCCATCGCGTCAAGACAGAACCATCGGCCCCGAACCACCCACCCTCAACCGCATTCTGAGAAACTGTGAGCCTTTCGATCGATCGCCCTTCTATTTCCCATGCACCCGACGCCTTAGCGGCGCCGGACGGGCGTATACCCCCGGCACGAGCGGCGGGTCCCCTCTCCCGTGCGGGCTACGACGTTCACGCATCGGCTCTCATAGGGCGCGACAAGCCCCCTCTCCCGTGCGGGAGAGGGTTGGGGTGAGGGACCAGGTCTTTCCGGAGATGTCGCATCCCTCACCCTGTCCCTCTCCCGCACGGGCTTGGATGTTCACACATCGTCCTCGGTCAGGCCCGACGCGCTCTCCTCCCCCTTGTGGCAGGGGAATCGCATTTGTCAGCGGGGTCTTTCGGCGAAGCGCGAACTGGATTCTTTAAGGTCTCCTGGAGCACGGGAGATCCTGCATGGGCGGTCTGGGTGTGTTTTTCGCGGCGGTTCCGGATCCTCGGTCCGGCAATGCGCGG
>NZ_VRVG01000370.1:0-547 GCF_008040085.1 Methylobacterium sp. WL7
GCTGCAGCACGGACCGCCGCCGACCTGACCATCGCCATCGAGGACGCGTTCGCCGCCGTCCGACCGGATGAGTGCCGAAACTACCTCACCGCTGCTGGATACGATGCCTATGAGCCAACCTGAAAGGGCACGGCTCTAGCCGTTTGTTTAAGCCCGAGTGGCGAGGCGATCGAAGCACCGGCATCGAACTTGTTCGAGGAAGCCCAGCGCATGAGTCGGCACGACTCATCGCGTGCTCTCGATCGATCGCGCTCCGATTTAAAAGAAGTACCCGGCGCGCGCTGGTTCCGAGACCGCTGAAGGCGGTCGGCCGTAGTCCAGCCGACCTTTGCGCTCATTCTCCAGCCACCGGCACCAGGCAGCAAAACGGTGTGGGTTCTCAAGCTTCGTCGCTCTGGCGGCGATCGCGAGACAGGACCTTAGCACTACTTTGGTAGATTGAGGGAACGCTGGAGGTTTTTGCGGATTCGCCTGCCACGGCCATGAGCGTGGGTGCTCGCGATGTCAGGTGCTGGTGGATGGCGTGAGGATCTGGACCGGTGGCTGC
>NZ_VRVG01000371.1:0-520 GCF_008040085.1 Methylobacterium sp. WL7
CACCTCCCGCTGCACCCGGCCGTTGAAGCGCTCGACCATGCCATTGGTCTTCGGCGTGTACGGGCGCGTCTTGCGATGCTGCACCCCGTGCCGCTCGCAGGCTGCCTCGAAAGCATCGGCCGTGAAGTAGGAGCCCCGATCGGTGAGCACGTGGGTTACCTGGAAAGGGAAGGCGTCGAGTGCGTCCGTGAGGAAGGTCACCGCCGAGGCCGTGGTCTCGTCGTCCTTGACCGCGAGGTGCACGTAGCGGGAGGCGCGGTCGATGGCGACGTAGAGGTACCGCTTGCGGGTGGAGCCGTCGCGGTCGCGCAGTTTGGGTAGGTGCTTCACGTCGACGTGGACGAAGCCGACCACGTAGTCCTTGAAGGTGCCGTGCGGCTTCCGGGCCTGCTTGGCGGGCGGCAGCCGGTTGAGGCCCTCCGCCTTGAGGATGCGGTAGACGGCGTCCCGGTTCAGGTGCGGCAGGAAGTGGCTGACGACGAAGGTCAGCGCATCGAGGGGGAAGCCGGTGGAGCGGCGG
>NZ_VRVG01000372.1:0-496 GCF_008040085.1 Methylobacterium sp. WL7
AGATCCATTTTTAAAAAATGAACCGTTGTGGTCGCTTTCTTACGAATTTTTCTTCTACGCGATTTTTCCAGCTGTTTTATATCTCGGAAGCCGCAGACCCATCTTAACAAACCACGTGATTGGCTTTTTTTGTTGTTGCTCGTACATGTGGTATTCGTACTCTCCAGGACATTTCTCGCTAGTGATGTCTTACTTTCTTATCTGGTGGACTGGCGCTATGGCCGCCAAGTCATATTTAGATGGCTTCTGTTCATTTTCTAAAATCGGATCCGCGGTTGGTTGGCTTTTTGCACTTTTTTGTATTTCATTGATAATCGTTGCGAAGCATGGGTTCCAAGGGTTTCATCAGTATCCTTTTCTGCAAGCACGCCATTTTGGTTGTGCCTTATTTCTATTGGCCGTGGGGATCAGTCCTTTTGGTGAAACGCTCTCGCGCAAAATCAAGGTCTGGCGTATATCTTTAAGTTATGTTGCTTCAATTTCATACGGTTTATAC
>NZ_VRVG01000373.1:0-494 GCF_008040085.1 Methylobacterium sp. WL7
CCGGGTGGGCGGGTCTTGTCCCGCAGCAGGCCCTCAACGCCCCCCTAGGCAAAGCGCTGCTGCCAGCGCCAGACTGCGGGCCGGCTGACGCCGGCCCGCCGAGCCAGGTCCTGCACGCTCAAGCGTTCGAACGAGAGCAGGACGATGCGCGCCCGCAGGATGTGCTTGAGCGGGCGGGATCGATCACCGGCGATCGCGGACAGCGCTGACGCGGTGGCATCGTCGAGGAGCACGCAGACGGTCTGAGCCATCGCCCAGACTCGCCTGCATCATCTCCTGTGTGAATCCTCTGACCGCGTCAGTGCACTAGAACCGGTGATGAGATATTGGCAAACACCGACGCCCGATCAAGGACACACTTTGAAGGTATCAGGTGTGAGTGACCCAAACAATCAAATTCTTTTAAAATAGGAAGAGGAAATTAACCGGTAAAATAAAGTTGCTAGAAGACTAATGGGTTGCTAAATTGATTGAATGAAATTTGAGGCGATGCA
>NZ_VRVG01000374.1:0-491 GCF_008040085.1 Methylobacterium sp. WL7
CTCCAGACGGCTGGCTCGACCCCTGGCGGGGGCGGCATGTCCGCTAACCAGCGGGCTCTCAACATCGGCACCGGTGTCGAGTCGGGCGATGGTGATCCGCTGCGGGTGATCTTCGGCAAGATCGCCAACAACCTGTCGGATCTTGATGGGCGGCTGATCTCGAGCACGGCGGTCCTTGGTACCCTAGGCACTGCGGCGCGGCTCAACATCGGAACCGCGCCCGGCACGGTAGCGGACGGCGGCGCCCTGACGGCCGAGACGGCGCGAGCCATGTCCGTGGAGGCTCTGAAGGCGCCGCTCGCCTCTCCGCCATTCACGGGCGTTCCGACGGCGCCGACGGCCGCAGCAGGCACCGGGACCAACCAGATCGCCACGACGCAGTTTGTGGCCACGGCGGTGGCGACAGGCGGCGCGGGGGGCGGAACCGGCACAGGCGGCGTTGCAACCTCGCGCCAGATCCTGTCGGGCGGCCTGGCCACCGGTGGCGGCGA
>NZ_VRVG01000375.1:0-490 GCF_008040085.1 Methylobacterium sp. WL7
GCGCATTCAAGCTGAATCGGTCGATGTTTTAATTATCTGCTTTGGCAATCGTACTTCGATTACCGATCTGTTTAAAGAAATTTGTTCAGAGGAAAATATTATATTTATCCTCGTTCCATCCTCGGTGCGGGATGGCCTATCTATGTACTACGCGAGATTTTTTATAGACCGCGTGATTGATCAGAAGTACCGCAAGGTATTTTATATCGACAGCGACACTCAGCTGGTCGGGAGTGTTGACGCACTTATTAATCACGAGATAACGAGGAATAGTATTTTGGCTGTTCTTGATCCTGCGAGCTTAGTTATCGAAAATGATACTCGAAAGAACCAAGATAGAAGAAATTATTTATCGTCAATAGGATTACCGAGAGCGGACCACAAAAACTATTTTAACTCAGGGGTCCTCTTAGCTAGTAAATCAGATTGGGAAAGTTTTAGTAAGGATTCTCTTTCGCTTATTAAGAATTCAAAAGTATCCTTCCAATTC
>NZ_VRVG01000376.1:0-487 GCF_008040085.1 Methylobacterium sp. WL7
GAGTAGGAAGGCCAGTTGGCCACACACCAACAGCGCTGCTCCGCGGCGAAGACCGCCACTCATACTGAGATGGTAGGCGTAGACGCCATAGGCGAGTTCGGCTGCCACGATCGGCAGGAATGCGAGAAGCCACCACACCGAGCCGAAGCGCCCGAGCCCAAGGCCGAGCAGCGCGTTCAGCAACAGCCCTTTCATCGCACACCGTCCCCGTCCTGCATGCGGGACAGGTTCGCCTGTAGACCGATGCATCGGCATGCGCCAACGCCGTCAGCGCGGAGCCAACAAATTTGGCGTCTGCGCGCTATTTGCTGCCGCGCTGGGCGAGCACGGCCGGGACGGCGCGCAGGACGTTCCACAGCTGCGGCAGCTCGTCCAGCGAGGTCTTGCGCAGGACCTGGCCGATGGCGGTGATGCGCGGGTCGTCGGAGAGCTTGTGCGTGGCGGCCCACTCGGCCCGCGCCCCAGCGCTGGCGGCCAGGTGTGCAGC
>NZ_VRVG01000377.1:0-487 GCF_008040085.1 Methylobacterium sp. WL7
GTGTTGACTTGGGCAAGGACCCATCAGAAATAATAGTATCGACGTTAGATTGACCGCTTTTGATAGAAACGATAGTATCATTAGAGAGGGAAGAAACGGTACTCAGTGATATTTTGAAATTTTCATCCGGTTCGTATTGCAAATCCGGCAAGATGTTGATTGGAAATGTCCAGCTGGTTTCGCCGGGTGCGAATGTATGTGAGCCTGAAACGCCTTGGTAATCAGAGCCAATTTTAGCACTCCCGTCAGAACTTGCGTAAGTGACTGTAACGGAATCTAAAGCAGCACGATCAAGTGCAATGGTGTATAGTGCTTGCCTTGAGGCGACATCGCCCTCCACAATATTGGTTGAGCCAGTTATGCCAATATTTATAGATTGGGGCGATACATCAACGGTCGCTTGCCGCCAGACGTGATCGTAGTAAGAAAAGCTATTATCGCTGTCGGTGCCATAATAATGGCTTATTCTCGAAACGACAGTTAATGG
>NZ_VRVG01000378.1:0-471 GCF_008040085.1 Methylobacterium sp. WL7
TTTGGCCAGCGTGAGGTTGTTGCCGGCAGCCGACGATGGGATCCGCGAGAAGTTCGAAACGCCGCCCGACCCGGCCTTGGTCTCAGCCGCGCCGCCCGACACGCACAGACGCCCGACGATGTCGAGGAACGGCTGCGAGCCATCGTTGAGGCGCAGGGCCTGTGCACCGCAGCTCTGCACCACCTGAGCATTCTGCGCCTGGGCAGCGCTGGAGGCCCCAGCGACGAGCGCCAGGGCGAGGATGGTGGAGCGGATCATGGGTGGTCCTAGGCGCCGCCGGAGTTCTGTAGGTCGAGCGCGGCCTTCATCTCGGCGTAGGCGCGGAGGTGGTGGAGGATCGCGGCGTCGAGGGCTGCGCGGGCGTTCTCGTGGTCGCGCATGATCTCGGCAGTTTCGCCGCCCGTGCCCATGTCAGCTTCCCAGCCCCAGGCTTGTGCAGCTTTGTCAAAAGCCTCAAGCGCCGCCGCGATG
>NZ_VRVG01000379.1:0-468 GCF_008040085.1 Methylobacterium sp. WL7
ATGCTGGAACTCCTCTCGCTGCGGAAGGGCACGACGCTGACCAAGGAGATGTTCCTCAACCATCTCTACGGCGGCATGGATGAGCCCGAGCTGAAGATCATCGACGTGTTCATCTGCAAGCTGCGCAAGAAGCTCGCCAACGCCAGCCAGGGCAAGAACTACATCGAAACCGTCTGGGGTCGCGGTTACGTGATGCGGGACGGCACGAGCGAGATGCAAGCTATGGCTGGCTAAATCTGTCTTCGAAAATTTTCGGAAACCCCTAAATCCGGATTGATTTCTCGTACGCACAGGAACAAGTGTACTGCTTTGCACAAGCAGGTACACCGTGGACGAAAACGCAGAGATCATTGAGCCTCAGGCCGTCAACTTCGTCGAACTGACAGCCGACCTTGTCTCGGCCTACGTGTCGAAAAACTCCGTCCGGCCTGGCGATCTGCCAGACCTGCTCGCCAGCATTCATGGTGC
>NZ_VRVG01000037.1:0-40697 GCF_008040085.1 Methylobacterium sp. WL7
GACCCCAAACGCGTGGCCGCCAGCCAGCGAAAACCCAAGCCGCGGTCTACCGAGCCCGCACGCCAGACCAACGCCCATGTCGCAACCGCCAGGGTTCTGGCAAATCAAACACCTTGAAAGGGCTGGGTCCGAGACCTTTCGTGGGTCCAGGGCGAAGCCCTGGTTCATCGGGGCGCCGCCCCGATACCCCGCCAAAGGGCTCAGCCCTTTGGAAACCCAGATGCACGCCTGAACTTCGAGCCCCCGCCATGCCCGAGACCGACTCGTCGACGCTCACCGCCCGGATGGCGGACGCGATCCGCTTCCTCTCCCTCGACGCGATCGAGCGGGCGGGCGACGGGCATCCCGGTGCGCCGCTCGGCTGCGCCGAGATCGCGGTGGCCCTGTTCACCCGTCACCTGACGTGCAACCCGGCCGATCCGGAATGGCCGGACCGCGACCGCTTCGTGCTCTCGAACGGGCACGGCTCGATGCTGCTCTATTCGGTGCTCCATCTCGCAGGCTATGCCGGCCTGCCGATGGAGCAGATCCGGCGCTTCCGCGAACTCGGCTCCCACACCCACGGCCATCCGGAGATCGCCCCGGAACTCGGCATCGAGGCGACCACCGGGCCCCTCGGGCAGGGCATCGCCAACGCGGTCGGGATGGCGGTGGCCGAGGCCAGGCTCGCCGCGGAGTTCGGCCCCGGCCTGGTGGATCACCGCACCTACGCGCTGGTCGGCGACGGCTGCCTGCAGGAGGGCCTCGCTCACGAGGTGATCTCGCTCGCCGGCCACCTGCGCCTGTCGAAGCTCACGTTCCTGTGGGACGACAACTGCATCACCGACGACGGCGCCACCGACCTGTCGATCTCGGAGGACGTGCGCGCCCGCTTCCGCGCCGCCGACTGGCAGGTGATCGACGCGGACGGCCACGACGTCGAGGCGGTCTCGGCCGCGATTCTCGTCGCCCAAGGTGACCCGCGCCCGAGTCTGATCGCCTGCCGCACCGTGATCGGCCGCGGCCTGCCGCGGCTGGAGGGCCAGCGCGGCGCCCATGGCGGGCGGGTGTTCGCGACCGACCTCGCCGAGGCCAGGGCCGCGAAGGGGTGGGACCATCCGGCCTTCTCGGTGCCGGACGACGTGGAGGCGGCGTGGCGCAGGGATGTCGCCGGCCGCAATGCCGCCGCCTACGCGGATTGGCAGGCCCGTCGCGAGGCCCTGCCCTCCCGGGTCCGGGCGGAGTTCGACCGGGTCAGCGCCGGCCGCCTGCCGGAGACGTGGCGCGACGCGCTGCGCGCCCTGCGCGATCGCTTCGCCGCCGAAGGCACGGCGCGCCCGAGCATCGAGGTCTCCGCCGAGATCGTCGCCGCCCTGTCGGAGGCGATCCCCGAGCTATTCTCCGGCGCCCCGGATCTTGAAGGCCCGACCCGGCACAAGGGCGAGCTCCACGCCTTCACGGCGCAGGACCGCTCCGGGCGCTACCTGCATTACGGCATCCGCGAGCACGCGATGGGCTCGATGATGAACGGCATCGCGGCCCATCGCGGGCTGGTGCCGGTGGGTGCCACCTACCTGGTCTTCTCGGATTACATGCGCCCGTCGCTGCGGATGGCGGCGCTGATGAACCTGCCGGTCATCACGGTCTACAGCCACGATTCGACCGCCATCGGCCGCAACGGCCCGACCCATCAGCCGGTGGAGTACCTCGCCTCGCTCCGGGCGATCCCGAACATGCTGGTCCTGCGCCCGGCGGACGCGGTCGAGACGGCGGAATGCTGGGAGATGGCCTTGGCCAACCGGCACGGGCCGAGTTCGCTGATCTGCTCGCGGCAGCCGCTCCCGGCGCTGCGCCGGCCGGGCGGCCCTGAGAATCGCAGTGCCCGGGGCGCCTACGTGCTGGCGGAGGCCGACGGTGCGCGGCGGGTCACGCTGATCGGCACCGGCTCGGAGGTGGCGCTGGCGCTCGCGGCCCGCGACGTTCTCCAGGCGGACGGGATCCCCACCGCGGTAGTCTCGATGCCGTCCTGGGAGGCGTTCGCGGCACAGGACGCGGCCTATCGCCGGCAGGTCATCCCGCGGGATACGGTCCGGGTCGCCGTGGAGGCCGCCCTGCGCTTCGGCTGGGACCGGTGGATCGGCGAGGATGGCGGCTTCGTCGGCATGACCGGCTTCGGCGCATCCGGGGCACCGGAGGCCCTGTTCCGGCATTTCGGCATCACCGCCGAGGCGGTGGTGGAGGCCGCGCGGACGCGCCTGGGTTGAGGCTGGTGGCGGCCGGTCAGATCATCCCTGCGCTGCCGGTGCGCGCGACGCGCTCGCGCTGCTCGGCGTAGCGACCGGCAGCGACGCGCTTCAGCGCGCCTTCGAGGCGCCCGGCCACCTGACCGAGGAGCGAACGCTCGGAGCGGAAGCCGACGATATACGCGAGGGTGGCCATCGTGCCCGATCCCGAACAAGGGCCGGGCAGGCGCGCCCGGTTGCTGCGGTGCAATATGCGCCGGCCTGGGATCGCGCGTGAGGGGGCTCTTCCGCGGCCTGCTATGCGAGAGAAGCATGAGGCGCGCACGAAATCTTCACCGGACTGGTCCGCGAACAATGTTCGCCGGGTGCGGTGCAGCGAACGCGGTCGTCCGGACCGTCACCGTCCGGCAGGGGCACCCGGATCGAACGGCAAGCAGCCGCTTGCTTCGAGCCCTTCGCGGATCGCCCGCTTGGTGACCTTGCCGTAGCCGGATCTCGGCAATGCCTCCCAGAAGAACACCCGCTTCGGCAGCTTGTAGCGGGCGACCTCGCCGGCGAGCCACGCGATCAATTCCGCCTCGCCGATCTCGGCGCCGGGGCGGGCGACGCAGACCGCCACGCCGACCTCGCCCCAGGCCGGGTCGGGCACCCCCAGGATCGCGGCCTCGGCGATGGCCGGATGCTTCAGGAGCTTCTCCTCGGCCTCGCGCGGGTACACGTTCGACCCGCCCGAGATGTACATGTCCGAGGCGCGGCCGGTGATGAACAAAAACCCTTCCGGATCGAGGTGGCCGAGGTCGCCGGTGCGGAACCAGCCGTTCCGGAACGCCGCCGCGTTGGCCTCCGGGTTGTCGTAGTAGCCCGCGAACACCGCCGGGCCGCAGACGCAGATCTCGCCGGTCTCGCCCGCCGGCAATTCCCGCCCTGCCCCGTCCTGGATCTGCACCTGCATGCCGGTGCGCTCGAAGCCGCAGGTGCCGACCTTCACCCCCGGCCCGTCCTCGGCGGCATGGAGGCGGGGCGGCAGCACGGTGATGTTGCCCGTCACCTCGCCGAGCCCGAAATATTGCACCAGCACCGGCCCGAGCGCCCGCAGCGCCCGCTTCTGATCCTCCCGGTACATCGGCGCGCCGGCATAGATCACGTGGCGCAGGCTCGCGTGGTCGTGGGCCGCGACCGCCGGATGCTCGGTGATCAGCTTCACGATGGTCGGCACCGTGAACAGGTTGGTGATGCGCCAGCGCTCGACCAAGGACCACACCTCCGCGGGGTCCAGCCGCGTGCCGCCGGTGAGCACCGTCTTGGCGCCGGCCGCGACCTGCGCGAGTTGGTGGATGCCGGCCCCGTGCGAGAGCGGCGCGACCACCAGCGAGGCGTCCGCCTCATCGGTGCCCGGCATCAGGTCGCAGAGATGGTTGGTGATCACGAAGGCCATCTGGCCGTGGGTGAGCACCGCCGCCTTCGGGCGGCCGGTGGTGCCCGAGGTGAAGAAGAACCAGCACGGATCGTCGTGCTCGACATCGGCGGTCGGGGCCGCCTGCCCCGCGCGCTCGGCCACCAGGGCGTCGTAATCCAGCCCGAAGGCGGAGCCGCCGATCTCGACCACGAGGCGCAGGTCCGGCGCGGCTTCGCGGATCGCGGCGGCGTGGTCGGGGAACTCCGCGCCGCAGATTAGCGCCGAGGCGCCGCTGGCGCGGGCGAGATAGGCCACCTCCGCGGGCGTCTGCCGGAAATTCGTCGGCACCCAGACGGCGCCGAGCCGGAAGCAGACGAACATCGATTCGAACAGTTGGTTGCCGTTGCGCGCCTGGACCAGCACGCGGTCGCCCTTGGCGACGCCCCGGGCCGCGAGCGCCGCCGCCATGGCGTCGACCCGGGTATCGAGGGCGCCCCAGCTCCAGGTCCGGTCACCCCAGGCGAGGCCGATCGCGTCCGGCCAGCGGCGAGCCGCCCGGCGCAGAAAGTGCGCGAGGTTCATCACCCGCCGCGAACAGGGCGCGACGCCGCCGCGCGGCGCCGGCCCCGCCGGGCCGTTCACGCGAGCTTCCCGCAGGCCTTCTCCAGGAGGGACCAGCCCTCCTCGCCGTACCGGCCCTTCCATTCGGCGTAGAAGCCGGCCTTGCGCAGCTTCTCGCGAAACGGCTCCGGATCGGGCTTGTTGAACACCAGGCCACTCTTTGTCAGATCGTCCTGCAGGCTGGCATTGAGCTTGGCGACGTCGGCCCGCTCCTTCATGCCGGCCTCGTTGATGTGGCGGGCGACCATGGTGCGCAGGTCCTCGGGGATGCGCTCCCAGGCCCGGCGGTTCGCCAGGAACCAGTAGCCGTCCCACATGTGGTTGGTGAGCGAGCAGTATTTCTGCACCTCGTAGAATTTGGTCGTGGCGATCACCGCCAGCGGGTTCTCCTGGCCCTCGACGATCTTGGTCTGGAGGGCCGAGTAGGTCTCGTTCAGGTTGATCGAGGCGGGTGCGGCCTCGAACGCCCGGAACATCGAGGTCCAGAGCGGCGAGACCGGCACGCGGATCCGAAAGCCCTTGAAGTCGTCCGGGCTGGCGATCGGCCGGGTCGAGGAGGTGGTCTGGCGATAGCCGTTGTCCCAGATCTTCTCCATGGCCACGAGGTTGGCCTTGGCGATCTGCTGGCGGACCCAGGCGCCGAGCTCCCCGTCCATCGCGGGCCAGACGGCGTCGTAATTCGGGAAGGCATAGCCGATGCCGTTGATCGACGCGTTGGGCACCAGGGTCGAGAGGATCAGCGGCGACATCGTGAAGAACTCGACGCTGCCCGAGCGCAGCTGGCTCAGCGTGTCGGTGTCCGAGCCGAGCTGGCTCGTGGGGAAGATCTTGAGATCGAACCGGCCGCCGCTCTCGACACGCAACGCCTCCGCCATCTCCCGGGCGCGGACGTTCATCGGGTGTGTGTCGGGCAGGTTGTTGGCGTATTTGTAGGTGAAGTCCGCCCGCTGGGCCCGGGCCACGTGCGGCATCGCCACGGTTCCGGCGAGGATCGCCGTCGAGCCGGTGGACAGGAACCTGCGGCGGGACAGGGGCAAGCGGATTCGAGACGACATGGGCGGCCCTCCTGATCCGGGCGCGCGGCCCGGCGTTTCCACAGGGTCCGCGTTCATGCGCGGACTCTCTCGTGTCTTGAGGCTTCGATAGCGGTTGGCCCAATCCAGTCAACGGGGCCGTTTCGGCCCGGCTGTCGGTGCGGGCGACTTGTCAGGGCACGCCTCGGGGCGTGTCCGCCGGATCTTGCGGACATCCGCGCGAAGGATCGCCCGATATGGGCCTACGCGGCCGGCAATTGCTGCTCCAGATGGGCGCGGAGGATCGAATAGTGTTCGACGACCTTGTCGAGCTTGTCGGCGTTCGCCCTCCGGATCCACTCCGAGCCGGCGTCGGGCTGATAGGTGGTTGCGTAGTGGGCGGCGTGCGCTTTCAGCTTCGCGGCCACGAAGGCCAGATCGGCCGACCAGACGACCTCCGCGCGGACCAGCTGAAGGCGCCGCGCGATCTCGAGCCAGTGCAGGTCGAGCGCGATGCCGCTGCCCATCTGCTTGAACAGGTCGAACAGGGAATCGAGGATCTCGATCGCGGTCCGGGCTGACACGATGGAGCGCTCCGTCATGCCTGCGTCGCGATGAGGTCGGGCCGCACGTACCAATCGTCGAACAGGGACAGCTGCCGGAACCGCCGACGATAACCCAGGCCGGTCAGCAGGGCGTAGATCTTCTCGCGGCTGTCCGAGAAATTGTGCTCGACGCTGATCAGGGCGATGTCGTGTCGGGTGAAGTCGAAGCTTTCCAGCACATCGAACTCGCCGCCCTCCACGTCGATGCTCATGTAGTCGATGCGCTTCGGCGCCCGGGCCTCCGCCAGGAAGCGCTCCAGCGAAACCGTCTGGACCGCGTATTGCCGACCGTCCTGGCGGAACTGGGCATGGAAGTCGCCCGTCACCAGGTCGTTCATGCCGGACAGCTCGCCGATATCCACCTCGTTGAACAGGACCTCGACCCCGTCGGTCCTGTAGACGCACTTGTCGGTGATATAGCAGTTCCGGTTGGCGTAGAGCGCGGCGTGCCAGGCCCGGGCCGGCTCAGCCAGAGCGCCCTGCCAGCCGAAGGTCTTCTCGAGCAGCAGCGTATTGCTCAGGCTGATCCCGTCGCAGGCACCGAACTCGACGAAGTAGCCGTTCCGCTTCTCCTTCAACTCGTACAGGACCCATAGGTCCTGCAGCAGCTGCGCGTTGGAATACGGCGCCATCTTCGTGGCGAACGACAGGAACTCGAGCTCTGAGCTGGCGAGATGGGGCTTCGCGTCCAGCTCGTTCCTGAGATCGACCAGGGCGTTGAAGACGGTCAGAAGCGCGACATCCATGGCCCTGCGTTCCACCATGTTGAAGGGGACCGATCGATACAGGAGACGAGTGCGGGTGCGGTGCGCTCAGGGAGGGGGTCGGTCAAGAGGCCGGGCCCCCAGGATCCGGTTCGAGCCGTCGAACAGAACCGTATGCTGCAGCGAATCGGGCCCCTGGTCCGGGACCGCGCGGGCCGCCCTGCGGATCGCCGACAGGAAGCGCTTCCTGCTGAACCCATAGGGCCGCAAACTCGCCGACAGGGCGTCGATCAGCTTGGTCGAGGCCTCGGATCGCGCCCGGGCCAGATCGCGCTCCCGCACGGCCGCGTCGCGCTCGGCCGTGATCAGCGCTAATGCAATCTGCTGCTGCTGGATCTGGCGGATGTATTTGGTGTCGATGTCGTGGACAGGTGACGTGGTCATACGGCAGCCCTCGGGGCTCTGAGCGGAACCAGGCCGCGATTCGGCCGGGAACGCGGCGGGACCGACGGGGATGATGGGATCCCGTGCATGCTCCGGTGCCCTTGCACGTCTCAGATGGTCCTGGCCAGATCGTCCTGGCCAGATCGTCCTGGCCAAGATCACGGTTCTAGTCGGCCCCCAGCATCCTGTGCTGCCGGATGGCGGCCGGCGTGCGCATCGGCCGACGTCACGGACCCGGCGAGCCGATTGACCTCGTCGGATCCTGAGATGGCGGTTTTGCGGTGTCGAGCGCTACGGGGTCAGCGGGATAGCCGTCAGAAACCGCATGGTTGTCTCACTGTCCGTCCCGCCGACCTCCCACACGGTGCGCAGAGGCATGTCGTGGCCGTCCGACGCGCGCACCGTGCAGCGGAATTCGACGCGGTTCGGGCCGGTCGGCCGCGGCTGCTCGACGCCGGGCAGGTTGTTCATCGCGCGCTGGCCCAACGCATCTGCAAGGGCTCTATCGTCCTCGCGGGTGAGGCCGAAGGAAGACAGATACGTCCAGCGCGATGCGCCCTTGCGGTGGTTCGGGTTGAGGAATGCCGAAAGCTTCGCACCCTGGATGGACCAGAGGACCGGGACAATACCGCCGCTCACCGAGGGGCGGGCCCCGCCGGCTCGATCTGATGCGAGAGTACCGTCGCAAGGGCGCCATCGGTCTCATCGAACTCGACAGCGTAGCTCTCGCCCGTGCCGTGGACGCTGAGCACCGTGCCGCGCGTGCCGGCCACGATCGCTACGCCGTTGTCGCCGACCACAGGCGTCAGCAGCACCACGTCATCGAGATCCCGAAGGCTCGACGGCGGCTCGGTCTGCCAGACCCGATAGGCGTACTCGAACGACACGAGAACAATCTGTCGCGCGGGGCGGACCGCAGGTGTCCCGGAGATACGGCACGGGACATCGCCCGCGACACAGCACGCATGAGACCCAGGGCCGTCGACGCGACCGCAATTCGGGTATCGGCGCTGCTCGGGCTGCGTGGGTCCGGCAGCTGGTTCTGCAAACCCGCTCAGAATTCAGTGAATGTGCGAGAATTTCGATTTTCGGACGCTCGGTCTGGAAAAATCCAGTGACTTCAGAGCGTTAAGTGGTGGAGACGACAGGGATCGAACCTGTGACCTTTCCCATGTCAAGGGAATGCACTACCGCTGTGCTACGTCTCCTAAACGACCGCCATCCGGTTCGGCGAACCTTAAAGCCATCGAAATAATCCAGACTGCTCAACGGCTTATGAGGAGGGACCCTACCCTGTCAAGGTAGTGCTCTCCCGCTGAGCGACGCGCCCGGGCCGGTGCTGCAACAGCGCCGGTGGGCCGGGCCTATAGCCGGTGCCCGGCGGGGGCGCAAGCGGAAGGTTGAGGGGCGTGGCCGGGGGGCTGAGACCGCGATGGTGCACGCGGGGAAGAAAATGCGCTATGGGCGTGCCGGCCGGCATCCGGCCGGGCCGCTCGGGCGGTCCCGGCATTCCGCCGCCTCAAGCTTCGGGACATGCGCTACTTCATCGATCACGATCACGGCGACTCGATCCGCGGCTGGATCGTGCCGGACAATCCCCTCGCCATCAGCCGGGTGATGGTCTCCGTCGGAGGCCAGCGCGTGGCCGAAGTTCCGGCCAGCGTCACCGACGAGACGTTCAAGCGCAACGGCTGGCACGCCACCGGGCAATGCACCTTCGTGTTGACGCAGGCCGAGGTGCCGGGCCTGGCCGAGATCCAGCGCCTCGAACTCTACGACGCCGACACCAACGTCCTGGTCTATCGTCGCACGCCCCCGGACGGGCTGGTGCGGCTGCGCGTCATGCTCATCAACACCGGGATCGAGCCCGAGACGGCGCTCCAGGCGGCCTTGTTCCCGTATTTCCAGCACTGCTACTTCGGCGTCCACAAGCTGCCGGACGAGATCCTGACCTGCGTCCTGTCCGGCCCCTCCGCCCCCTCGGCGTTCCTGTCGGGCGCAGTGACGATCCCGCGCTACGAGAACTTCATGACGCCGGACCTGATGGTCACCGGCATCCTGGTGCAGGACCCCTATACCGAGATGGCGACCCGCATGCTCTGGTTGAAGGCCCGGGCCGGCGACGCCCTCGATCCGGTGCGCGGCTGGCGGCTCGGACCGCTGGCCGAGGCCGCGTCGTTCTCGGAGGCCTACGACTTCACCGACGTGAAGAGCCTGAAGCGCTACTTCCGCATGCTGCCGGAGCCGGCCTACCGGCTGCTCTACAACCCGCTGACCCGCCAGCTCGGCACCCGCATGCCCGAGGATCGCCTGCACCCGGGCAACTCGATCGCCGCGATCGAGATCCTGGCCCGGGTCGGGATCGTCGGCCACAAGACGCGGTACCACGCCTTCGCGTCGACCCTGTTCGACCAGCTGGGCATCCACGCCCCGGTGCCGGTGCCGCCGCCGGTGCCGGCCGAGACCCAGGCGCTGGCCGAGCGCCTGCGGACCGTGAAGGCGGTGGAGGAGATGCTGGTGTTCGACGTCGCGATGTCGGATGCCGTGAAGGACTCGATCGACAAGAGCTGGAGCTGATGGCGCGCCCGACCGAGACGGGGGCGCCCGAGACGCGCCTGCCGCCGGCGCACCTGACCCGGACCGGGCGCAAGCGCCGGCCCCTGCCGGTCCGGGCGGCGGCGGACGGGATGCGCGTCGAGCTTCCGGGGCTCGCGGGCCGCTGGCTCGAGATCACCCTGTCCAACGACCCGACTGAGGGCCTGGACACGGTCCCCGGCATGGCCTTCGCCGGTCCGGAGGGGCGTCCGGGGCCGTTGCTGCCCCAGGAGGCGTCGGGCGGGGGCGCCTTCACGTGGATCGGCCGGCTCCCCGAGGGCGTCGTCGCCCTGCGGGTGGCCGATCCCGCCGGTCGGGTCCCGGCCCGGCTGCGCCGGATCACGGTGCGCCGCCTCGACCGGCCGACGCTGGTGCCGCGCGCGCTCCTGCGCGAGCCGGCGCTGGCCCTGCAGGCGCTCTACTGGCGAATCCTCGGCAAGAAGGTGCGGGCGCGCGGCTTCCTGGGCCGGGCGCTGGCTCACCGCCGGGTGACCGGGTACGAGGCCTGGATCCGCGCCCACGGCTATCGCCGGACGGAGCGAGACGGGATCGCCGCCGAGATCGCCGCCTGGGCCGATCCGCCGCTGATCTCCGTGCTGATGCCGGTGCACGACCCGGACCCGAAGGTGCTCCAGGCCGCCCTCGCCTCCCTGCGCGCGCAGCTCTACCCGCGCTGGGAACTGTGCGTCGTCGACGACGCCTCCACCCGGCCCGCGATCCCCCGGATCCTCGAACGCGCCGCCGAGGCCGATCCGCGCATCCGCGTGCTCGCCCGGTCCGAGAACGGCCACATCGCCCGGGCCACCAACGACGCCCTGGGCCTCGCCCGCGGTGTCGTCTGCGCCTTCATGGACCACGACGATGTGCTCACCGAGGACGCCCTCTACGAGATCGCCCGGGCGCTCCGCCTCGATCCGGACCTGGTGCTGATCTACAGCGACGAGGACAAGATCGACGGACGCGGCCGCCGGTTCGACCCGCATTTCAAGGCGGGCTTCGACCGCGAGTTGCTCTACGCGCAGAACTACATCAACCACCTCACCGTGGTCCGGACCGACGCCCTGCGGGCGGTCGGCGGCCTGCGCCCGGGCTTCGAGGGCAGCCAGGACCACGACCTGCTGCTGCGGCTGACCGACGGGCTCGACCCGTCCCGCATCCGCCACATCCCGCGGGTGCTCTACCATTGGCGCGCCGCGCAGGGCTCCGGGACCTTCTCGGACCGCGCCTTGGCCAAGGCCGAGGCGGCGCGCCTGCGCGCCCTCGACGAGGTCGTGGCGCCCTGGGGCGGCCGGGCCGAGCGCGGGCCCTCGGGCTTCAACCGCCTGGTCCGGCCGCTGCCGGAGCCGCCGCCCCGGGTTTCGGCGATCATCCCGACCCGGGACCGCGCCGAGATCCTGTCGGTCACCCTCGACGGGCTGCTCGGTCGCACCGACTATCCCGACATCGAAGTGGTGATCGTCGACAACGACAGCCGCGAGCCCGAGACCGCCGCCCTGTTCGCCCGGTATCGCGACGACCCGCGCGTGCGCATCGTGCCGGTGCCGGGGGCCTTCAACTTCTCGGACCTGTCGAACCGCGGCGCGGCCGCCGCCACCGGGCCGGTGCTCCTGTTCCTCAACAACGACGTCGAGGTGCTGGAGCCCGGCTGGCTCGGGGAGCTGGTGCGGCACGCGGTACGGCCGGAGGTCGGCGCCGTCGGGGCGAAGCTGCTCTACCCGGACCGGACCATCCAGCACGGCGGCATCGTGCTGGGGATCGGCGGCGTCGCCGGCCACAGTCACCTCGGCGTGCCGGACGACGATCCCGGCTATTTCTGCCGCATGGTCATCGCCCACGAGGTCTCGGCGGTCACGGGCGCCTGCCTGGCCATGCGCGCCGACGTGTTCGAGGCGGTCGGCGGCTTCGATGCCGAGGCCCTGAAGGTTGCCTTCAACGACGTCGACCTGTGCCTCAAGATCCGCCGGGCCGGCTACCGCATCGTGTGGACGCCGTTCGCCAAGTTGATTCACCACGAATCGAAGAGCCGGGGCGCCGAGGACACGCCCGAGAAGCGCAAGCGCTTCGAGGGCGAGGTGCTGACCATGCTCGACCGCTGGGGGCCGGAACTCCGGGCCGACCCCTACTACAACATCAACCTGTCACGGAATTCGGCGCTTTACCGGGTCTAGGAGAGCGGGCTCGGCCGGCGGCGCGGCGACGGGTTGCGCCCGCCGCAGCAGGCCGCCCCGCATGTGTGGACAGCAGGGCTGGCATGGGGGTGCCATGCATGCGTCAGTGGGTGAACTTGCGTCGGATGCCGGTTGCG
Source organism: Methylobacterium sp. WL7 (assembly GCF_008040085.1). Taxonomy (NCBI): domain Bacteria; kingdom Pseudomonadati; phylum Pseudomonadota; class Alphaproteobacteria; order Hyphomicrobiales; family Methylobacteriaceae; genus Methylobacterium; species Methylobacterium sp. WL7. The sequence goes on from NZ_VRVG01000037.1 coordinate 11,906, forward strand.
ATACCTCTGGACATGCCGCATGAGGCGGTTCCGGCCATGGCGCCCGAACGGGCGCGCGGCGAGGGCGGCAGTCAACCATGAGTGCGAACACCCCAATGGCCTCGGCCACGACCCTTGAGCGCGATGCTCAGCAGGCGATGGGGGACCACAAGGTCCACCCGAACGAGATCGCCATCGGCGTGGTCATCGGCCGCGCGTCCGAATACTTCGACTTCTTCGTATTCGGCATCGCCTGCGTGCTGGTTTTCCCGAAGGTGTTCTTCCCCTTCGTCGATCCGCTGACCGGCACACTGTACGCGTTCTCGATCTTCGCCCTGGCCTTCATCGCCCGGCCGATCGGCTCCGTGATCTTCATGGCGATCGATCGACGGCACGGGCGCAGCGTCAAGCTCACGATCGCGCTGTTCCTGCTCGGGGGCGCCACGGCGGCGGTCAGCTTCCTGCCGCGTTACGATAGCATCGGCATCTCATCCGTTTACCTCCTGGCGGTCCTCCGGATCCTTCAGGGCCTGGCACTGGGCGGCGCCTGGGACGGGCTCGCCTCCCTGCTCGCCATGAACGCGCCCCGGGAGCGCCGCGGCTGGTACGCGATGATCCCGCAACTCGGTGCGCCCCTGGGCTTCATGGTCGCGAGCGCGCTGTTCGCCTTCTTCCTGGTGAACCTCGACGAGGCCGACTTCATCGACTGGGGCTGGCGCTTCCCGTTCTACTGCGCCTTCACCATCAACGTCGTCGCCCTGTTCGCCCGGCTGCGCCTGGTCGCCACCGAAGAGTTCGCCCGGATGATGGACCTCGACCGGCTCCGCCCGGTCCCGGCCCTGGAGCTGTTCCGGCACCATGCCGGCGACGTGATCCGCGGCGCCTTCGTGCCCCTGGCCGGCTTCGCCCTGTTCCACCTCGTGACGATCTTCCCGATCGCCTGGCTTGCGCTCAACAACACCAGCAGCCGCTCGCCCGGCGAGTTCTTGATCGTGCAGTTCTCCGGGGCCATCGTCTGCGCCGGCGCGATCGCTGCCTCCGGGCTGATCGCCGACCAGATCGGCCGCCGCAACTGCCTGATCATGAGCGCCTCGCTGATCGGGTTCTTCGCGGTCGGCAGCATCATCGCGCCGCTGCTGTTCGGCGAGAGCGCGATCGGCCAGACCATCTACGTCACGATCGGCTTCATGCTGCTGGGCCTCGCCTACGGCCAGACCGCCGGCGCGGTGACGGCCCGGTTGGGCAACCACTACCGCTACACCGGCGCCGCGCTGACCTCCGACTTCGCCTGGCTCGTCGGCGCCGGCTTCGCCCCGCTGGTGGCGCTGTTCCTGTCGCAGCGCTACGGCCTGGCCATGGTCGGCGTCTACCTGTTGTCCGGCGCGGTCTGCACCCTCGCGGCCTTGTTCCTCGACCGCTCCGAGATGCGCCAGATGTAGCCGGCAGCGCGCGGCGCAGGCTGCGCGCCTCCTTCCAGACGTTGTCGGCCGTGCCGCAGTCGCGACACGGCGCGGATGCCGCGCATGCGGCGTGGGATAAAGAGACGAGTGCTGTGACCTCTTCGACCCCTCTCCCGGACAGGATCGAGCCCAGCGAGCGCCGGAGCGGCCTTGCGCGGCGACTCGTGTCGCTCCTCGCCCTGCCGCCGGTCCTGGCGCTGCTGGGCGGCTGCAATCTCGTGGTCATGAGCCCGGCCGGCTACGTCGCCGAGCAGCAGCGCAACCTCGTGCTCGCGGCTACCGGGCTGATGCTCCTGATCATCATCCCGGTGATCTTCTTCACCCTGTTCTTCGCTTGGCGCTACCGCGCCTCCAACGAGGACGCGGTGTACGATCCCGAATGGCACCACTCGACCCAGCTCGAGGTGCTGATCTGGACGGCGCCGCTGATGATCATCATCGCGCTGGGCGCCCTCACCTGGATCGGGACTCACACCCTCGATCCGTTCCGGCCGCTTAGCAAGATCGACGCGAAGCGCGACGTCCCCGCCGGCGTCGAGCCGCTGCAGGTCGAGGCTGTGGCCATGGATTGGAAGTGGCTGTTCCTCTACCCGCAATACGGGATCGCCACGGTGAACGAACTCGCCGCCCCGGTGGACCGGCCGATCCAGTTCAAGATCACCGCCACCGACGTGATGAACACGTTCTACATCCCGACACTGGCCGGCATGGTCTACGCGATGCCGGGCATGCAGACCCAGCTCCATGCCGTGATCAACCGGGAGGGTTCCTACGAGGGCCGCTCGGCGCATTACAGCGGCGCCGGCTTCTCGAACATGTTCTTCAAGTTCAACGGCGTGACCAACGAGGCCTTCGACCAGTGGGTCGCCAAGACCAAGGCTCAGGGCGGCGCGTTGACCCAGGAGGCCTATCTCGAGCTCGAGAAGCCGAGCGAGTCCGAGCCGGCGCGGTTCTACAAGTCCTACGCCAAGGGCCTGTTCGACCGGATCATCGGCATGTGCCCGCGGCCGGAGCAGATGTGCGTCGGCGAGATGGTGAAGATCGACGCCCGGGGCGGTGCCTCCGGGGCGGAGGCTCAGGCTAACTACGACCGGTTGCAATACGACAACCGCATGGCCGATCGCGGCAACGAGGCTCCGGGCGCTACCGGGCCGGCCTCCGGGACCGGCCCGCACGGGCAGACGCAGCCGCAGGGCATGAAGCCCCGGCCCGACATGGGCAACCCGGACTCGCGGGGCCAGGGCGAGTCGGCGCTGCCCGGGCAGGAGAAGGCGCCCGAGATCAAGGCGCCCGACAGCCAGGGCCAGAAAGAGGGCGGGCAGATCGCGCCCAAGCAGCTCAACCAGTAAAAACGCACGCCTCGCGCGTGCGCTTCACACCCAAAACCGGCGGTCGCCGTCGAACCCATTGAACGGGCCGATCCCAATGTTCGCAAACATGGACCTACAACAGTTGATCCTCGGCCGATTTACGATCGAGCAGATCCCGTATCACGAGCCGATTCTGCAGGCGACGTTCGCCGGCGTGGCCGTGGTCGGCCTCGCCGTCCTCGGTGTGATCACCTACTTCCGCTTCTGGGGGCCGCTGTGGCGTGACTGGGTCACGTCCATCGACCACAAGAAGATCGGTATCATGTACTGCATCTTCGCCCTGATCATGCTGCTGCGCGGCTTCGCTGACGCACTGCTGATGCGCTCGCAGCAGGCGGTGGCGTTCGGTTCGGAGCAGGGCTTCCTGCCACCGCACCATTACGACCAGATCTTCACCGCCCACGGCATGATCATGATCTTCTTCGTGGCGATGCCGTTCGTCACGGGGCTCATGAACTTCGCGGTGCCGCTGCAGATCGGCGCCCGTGACGTGGCCTTCCCGTTCCTGAACAACTTCAGCTTCTGGATGACGGTGGCCGGCGGCATCCTGGTGATGGTCTCGCTGTTCGTCGGCGAGTTCTCGCGCGCCACCTGGCTCGCCTACCCGCCGCTCTCGGGGGCCGCCATGAGCCCCGGCGTCGGCGTCGACTACTACATCTGGGCGCTGCAGATCGCCGGCATCGGGACGCTGCTCTCGGGCATCAACCTGATCGCGACCATTGTGAAGATGCGCGCGCCCGGCATGACCATGATGAAGCTGCCGATCTTCGTCTGGTCGTCGCTGTGCACCAACATCCTGATCGTGGCCGCTTTCCCGATCCTGACGGCCGTCCTGGCGATGCTGTCGCTTGACCGCTACGTCGGCACGCACTTCTTCACGAACGACCTCGGCGGCAACGCCATGCTGTACTTCAACCTGATCTGGATCTGGGGCCACCCGGAGGTCTACATCCTGATCCTGCCGGCCTTCGGCGTGTTCTCCGAGATCACCTCGACCTTCTGCGGCAAGCGGTTGTTTGGCTACACCTCGATGGTCTACGCGCTGGTGGTGATCACCATCCTCGCCTACCTGGTGTGGTTGCACCACTTCTTCACCATGGGCTCGGGCGCCGACGTGAACTCGTTCTTCGGGATCACGACGATGATCATCTCGATCCCCACGGGCGCGAAGATCTTCAACTGGATGTTCACCATGTACCGCGGCCGGATCCGGTTCGAGGTGCCGATGATGTGGGTGGTGGCGTTCATCGTCACCTTCGTGATCGGCGGCATGACCGGCGTGCTGCTGGCGGTGCCTCCGGCCGACTTCGTGCTCCACAACTCGCTGTTCCTGATCGCGCACTTCCACAACGTGATCATCGGCGGCGTGCTGTTCGGCATGTTCGCCGGCGTGACCTTCTGGTTCCCCAAGGCCTTCGGGTTCAAGCTCGACGAGTTCTGGGGGAAGATGGCCCTCGTATTCTGGGTGAGCGGATTCTACGTCGCCTTCATGCCGCTCTACGTGCTGGGCCTGATGGGCGTGACCCGGCGCATGCAGCACTTCGACGACCCGTCGCTGCAGATCTGGTTCGTCATCGCGGCCTGCGGCGCGGGGCTCATCGCCTTGGGTATCGCCTCGCAGATCGTGATGTTCGTGGTCTCGATCCGCAACCGTGAGAAGCTGCGCGACCTGACCGGCGACCCGTGGGGCGGCCGGACGCTCGAATGGTCCACCTCCTCGCCGCCGCCGGACTACAACTTCGCCTTCACCCCGGTGGTGCATGATTCCGATGCGTGGTGGGACATGAAGAACCGCGGCTTCGCCCGGCCGATGACCGGCTACAAGCCGATCCACATGCCCAAGAACACCGCCAGCGGCGCCATCCTGGCCGGCCTGAACTTCACCTTCGGCCTGGCCATGGTCTGGTACGTCTGGTGGCTGGCGGCGCTCAGCTTCGTGGCGATCATCGTCGTCGCGATCCTTCACACCTTTAATTACAATCGCGACTTCTACATTCCTGCCGACACGGTCAGTCGGACGGAAGGTCAAAGGACGCGCGAGCTGGAGATGGCGTGATCCGATGATGCACGCGGAGACTGCACCCCCCGGCGCTGCGGCGCCGGTCTTCTACCAGACCGACGAGGAGGGCCATCATTCCGAGGGCTCGACGATGCTCGGGTTCTGGCTCTACCTGATGAGCGACTGCCTCATCTTCGCGACCCTGTTCGCGACCTACGGCGTGCTCGGCCGCAGCTACGCGGCCGGGCCGACTCCCAAGGACCTGTTCGACCTGTCGGGCATCGCGGTGAACACCGCGATGTTGCTGTTCTCGTCCATCACCTATGGCTTTGCCATGCTGGAGATGGACCGGGACCGGATCAAGCCGACGCAGATCTGGCTCGCCGTCACCGGTCTGTTCGGCGTGGCCTTCGTGGCCCTGGAGATCCGGGAGTTCGTCCACCTGTTCCATGAGGGCGCCCCGCCCTGGCGCAGCGCCTTCCTGTCGTCGTTCTACACCCTGGTGGCGACGCACGGCCTGCACGTCTCGGTGGGCATCCTCTGGCTGGTCGTGCTGCTGGTTCAGCTGCGCAAGCACGGCCTGATCGTCGAGAACAAGCGGCGCCTGATGTGCCTGTCGATGTTCTGGCACTTCCTCGATCTGATCTGGATCGGGGTATTCACCGTCGTCTACCTGATGGGAGTGCTCGAATGAGCGCCGACGCGCACCACCTGACCGGTCACGGTTCGGATACCCACGACGCGCACGCCCACAGCCAGGGCGGGCACGGCTCCTTCGGCAGCTACATCACCGGCTTCGTCCTGTCGGTGATCCTGACGGTGATCCCGTTCTGGCTGGTGATGGGCAACGTGCTCGACAACAGCCTCGTCACCAGCCTGGTGATCCTGGCGCTGGGCGGCGTGCAGATGGTCGTGCACATCATCTACTTCCTGCACATGAACACCAAGTCGGAGGGCGGCTGGACCTTCCTGGCGCTGATCTTCACCATCATGGTCGTGGTGATCATGCTCGCCGGCTCGGTCTGGGTGATGTACCACCTCAACCACAACATGATGCCGATGGATGCCCACGACGTCATGAACAACGCCCGCTGAGCGGGCGTGCGGACGTGACTCCTTCGGGGTCGGCGGGGGGCTCCGGTGCGGGCCCCTCCCCGGCCCCGCTCTCGTTGGCGCGGCGCTTCCTGTTCGCCGCCGCGGCCGCCTTCGTGTTCGTCGTCCTGGTCGGGCTCGGGACGTGGCAGGTCCAGCGCCGGGCCTGGAAGCTCGACCTGATCGCCCGGGTCGATGCCCGGGTCCACGCCCCGGCGGTGCCGGCTCCCGGCCCGGCCGAATGGCCGCGGGTCGGCCCCGACGACGCCTACCGGCATGTCTGGCTGTCGGGTACCTTCCTCCACGACCGCGAGACGCTGGTCCAGGCCGTCACAGAGCGCGGCGGCGGGTTCTGGGTGCTGACGCCTCTGCGCCGGCAAGACGGCACCGTCGTGCTGGTCAACCGCGGCTTCGTGCCGGGGGCGAACCGCGATCCTGCGACCCGGCTGGCCGGTCAGGTGGCGGGGGAGGTGCGGGTGACCGGCCTCCTGCGGCTGACCGAGCCCGGCGGCGCGTTCCTGCGGTCGAACGATCCGAAGGATGGGCGCTGGTACTCGCGCGACGTGGCCGCCATCGCGGCGGCAAAAGGCCTGACCGGCATCGCCCCCTACTTCGTCGATGCCGACGCGACGCCCAATCCCGGCGGCCTGCCGGTGGGCGGGCTTACGGTGATCGCGTTCCCGAACAGCCATCTGGTCTACGCGCTGACCTGGTACGGCATGGCGCTGATGCTGGCCGGCGCGGCGATCTACATCCTGCGCGGCCGGCGGACGTCTAGACCTGGAGGGGAGTAGCCCGGTTTCCGGGGGCGTCTATAATGGGGTGACAAACGCCACAACGAGTCACCCCCAATGACCACCCGCATTCCGAACTTCGCCGAGATGTCTTGGGCCGGCGAGCCGCTTGCGGTGGCGTCGCCGGCTCTGCCCGAGCCGTGGATGACCCCGGAGGGCATTCCGGTGAAGGGCCGGTACGGGCCGGAGGACCGGGAGGGCCTGGAGTTCCTCGACACCTATCCCGGCATCGCGCCGTTCCTGCGCGGCCCCTACCCAACCATGTACGTCACCCAGCCCTGGACGATCCGGCAATATGCCGGCTTCTCCACGGCCGAGGATTCGAACGCCTTCTACCGGCGCAACCTGGCGGCCGGGCAGAAGGGCCTGTCGGTGGCCTTCGATCTCGCCACCCACCGCGGGTACGATTCCGACCACCCCCGGGTCTCGGGCGATGTCGGCATGGCCGGGGTGGCGATCGACTCGATCTACGACATGCGGACGCTGTTCTCCGGCATCCCGCTCGACGAGATGACCGTGTCGATGACGATGAACGGTGCGGTGCTGCCGATCCTCGCCCTCTACATCGTCGCCGCGGAAGAACAGGGCGTGCCGCCGCAAAAGCTCGCGGGCACCATCCAGAACGACATCCTAAAAGAATTCATGGTCCGCAACACTTACATTTATCCCCCCAAGGGATCGATGCGGATCATCTCCGATATCTTTGCCTATACCTCCAAAAACATGCCGAAGTTCAACTCGATCTCGATCTCCGGCTACCACATGCAGGAGGCCGGGGCGACGAACGACCTGGAACTCGCCTACACGCTGGCCGACGGCGTCGAGTACATCAAGGCCGGGCTGGCCGCCGGGCTGACCATCGACCAGTTCGCCCCGCGCCTGTCGTTCTTCTGGGCGATCTCGACCAACTTTTTCATGGAGATCGCCAAGATGCGGGCCGCGCGCCTGATCTGGGCGAAGCTGGTCAAGGGGTTCGATCCGAAGTCCGAGAAGTCGCTGGCGCTGCGCACGCACTCGCAGACCTCCGGGTGGTCGCTCACCGCCCAGGACGTGTTCAACAACGTCACCCGCACCAACATCGAGGCGATGGCGGCGACGCAGGGCGGCACGCAGTCGCTGCACACCAACGCGCTGGACGAGGCGCTGGCGCTTCCCACCGACTTCTCCGCCCGGATCGCCCGCAACACCCAGCTGTTCCTGCAGCAGGAGAGCGGCACCACCCGGATCGCCGATCCGTGGGGCGGCTCCTACTACGTGGAGAAGCTGACCGCCGACATCGTGGCCCGGGCCTGGGAGCATATCCGCGAGGTCGACCAGCTCGGCGGCATGGCCAAGGCGATCGAGGCCGGCATCCCCAAGCTGCGGATCGAGGAGGCCGCCGCGCGCGCCCAGGCCCGGATCGATTCCGGCCGCCAGACCATCGTGGGCATCAACAAGTTCAAGTCCGACGACGACATGGCCATCGACCTCCTGCGGGTCGACAACGGCAATGTCCGCCGCCTCCAGATCGACAAGCTCAAGCGGCTGCGCTCCGAGCGCGACGAGGCGGCGGTCACGGCCCGGCTCGAGGCGCTGACCAACGCCGCCGACACGAACGAGAACCTGCTGGCCCTGGCCGTGGACGCGGCCCGCGCCAAGGCCACCGTGGGTGAGATTTCCGAGGCCCTGGAGAAGGCCTGGGGCCGGCACCGCGCCGAGATCCGCTCGATCTCCGGCGTCTACAAGCGCGAGGTGGGGGGCATGTCGCCAGTGGTCGAGGAAGTCCGGGCGCTGGTCGAGGCGTTCGAGGAGAATGACGGCCGCCGGCCGCGCATCCTGGTCGCCAAGATGGGCCAGGACGGGCACGACCGTGGCCAGAAGGTCATCGCCTCGGCGTTCGCCGATCTCGGCTTCGACGTGGATATCGGACCGCTCTTCGCCACCCCGGACGAGGCCGCCCGGCAGGCGGTGGAGAACGACGTGCACATCGTCGGCGTCTCCTCCCTGGCGGCCGGGCACCTCACCCTGGTGCCGGAGCTGAAGGCGGCGCTCACCGAGCAGGGCCGCGACGACGTGATGATCGCCATCGGCGGCGTGATCCCGCCGGGCGACTACGACGCCCTGGTGGCGGCCGGCGCCTCGGCGATCTTCCCGCCCGGTACGGTGATCGCCGAGGCCGCGGTCAAGCTGATCCGCGCGCTGAACGAGCGGCTGGGCTACGCGGCGCGTCAGGCCGCGGAGTAGATCAGGGCCCGTCTCCCCGGCCGCGGGGAGACGGGCTGCCGCTCAGTTCAACGCCTGCGGGTCCGCCTCCGTTAGGAAGGCCCCGACCGCATGGAGGAACTGCATGCGGTTCTTCTCCATCATCACCGTATGGGTGCCCTCCCCCAGCTCGACGAAGCGCTTGTAGGGGGCGTGGGTGAGCTTGGCGAAATATTCCTGTGCCTGATAGCTCGGCAGGTCCGCGTCCCATTCGGCGTGGATGATCAGCACCGGCACGCGGATCTCCCCCGGATCATAGAGCGGCTTGCTCGCCGCCCAGTAGGCGTCCTTGTCGGCGACCGTGCCGTTCGGGGCGCGCAGGACCGGCGGCGCTTGCTTCGCGCCGACCGGATCGGTGGCGAAGGTCGCGTCGGCCCATTGGTCGAACCAGCCCGCCGGGATCAGGTCGGCCTTCTTGTCCTCGGGGACGCCGGTCAGCCAGCGCGTCCGGGCGCTGTCCCGGCTCACGCTGCGATAGGCCCCTACAGGGCCGCCGCCGCCGATCAGGCCCGGCGTGCGCGCCAGCCATTGCGGTGCGTACAGGACGAGCCGGTTGACCCTGTCATTGTGGGTGCTGGTGTAGAGGCCCATCGTGGAGGTCCCCCAGGACCAGCCCATCAGGTCGATCTTCTCGACCCCACGCCTCTTGGCGATGAAGTCCACGACCTGCCCCACCACCGTCGCGGCGTCCTGCGTGCGCATGAGCGGCGGGTTGTCGGCCGGCGGCGCGTCCATCGCGGCCGGGCGTCCGGACAGGCCGTAGCCCGGCAGGTCCACGAGGTAGACGTCGAAGCCGAGCCCCGCGAGGTAGTCCATGGCCGACATGCCGCCCAGCGGCAGGTCGAAGGCCGTGGAGGACGGGTAGGTGGAGCCGTGCACGTAGAGCAGGATCCGGTCGCCCGGGAACCGGTCGATCCCGGCAGGGCGCTTGTTGCGGACGTAGATCTCGACGCCCGGCTCGCTCCACGGCAGCCGGAATTCCTCCGTCTGCAGCCGGCTCGCGGGCGCGGCCGCCGACGGGGCCGCTGAGCCCGCGACCGCCACCCCGGCGGCGAGCGCCCCGACCAGCTGGCGCCGGGCCAGGCCCCTGCCCGGCCGCGCCCCGTTCGGATCCTTCTGCACCACTCTGTCCGCCATGGTTTCCTCCGGCCCGCCTTGTTCTGCGGCTCCGATGACTCAACCGATGGGTGTCGATCTGCGCAACGGTCCGGAGCGGCCGCTGGCGGACAGGAGGCGGGTTCCGTTGCCCGATTCGGCGAAAGCGCGTGAAAAACCTCCGCCCCTGTCGCCGGGGCTGGTGACGCCGCGCCTCCGCGCGGGCATTGAGGCGGTAGAACCCGGGAGACGCCCGCTCATGACGACCCCGACGACGACTGCGATGCAGGGCCCGACGACCGTCGCGACCACGCCCTTCCCCGATCAGAAGCCGGGCACCTCCGGCCTGCGCAAGAAGGTGCCGGTGTTCCGGCAGCCGAACTACGTCGAGAACTTCGTCCAGGCGATCTTCGACACCCTGCCGGACAAAGCGGGCGCGACCCTGGTGCTCGGCGGTGACGGGCGGTTCCTCAACCGAGAGGTGGTCCAGAAGACGCTGCGGCTCGCCGCCGGCAACGGGTTCGGCCGGGTGCTGGTCGGGCGCGGCGGCCTGCTCTCGACCCCGGCCGCCTCCTGCGTGATCCGCAAGGCCCAGGCGATCGGCGGCATCATCCTGTCGGCGAGCCACAACCCGGGCGGGCCGGACGGCGATTTCGGCATCAAGTTCAACGCCGCCAACGGTGGTCCTGCGCCCGAGACCGTCACCAACGCAATCTTCGAGCGGGCCAAGGCGCTCACCCGCTACAGCCTGGTCGAGGCGCCGGATCTCGACCTCGACACCCTGGGCGAGACCCGGCTCGGCGCCATGACGGTCGCGGTCATCGACCCGGTGGCCGACTACGCCGAACTGATGCGCACGCTGATCGACTTCGACGCCGTGTCGCGCCTGTTCGCCTCGGGCTTCCGCATGCGCTTCGACGCGATGAGCGCGGTGACCGGACCCTACGCGGTCGCCATCCTCGAAGGCATGCTCGGCGCGCCTCAGGGGACGGTCGTCAACGCCATTCCAAAAGAAGATTTCGGCGGCCACCACCCGGATCCGAACCCGGTCCATTGTCACGACCTGTACGACCTGATGCTGGGGCCGGACGCCCCCGATTTCGGCGCGGCGTCCGACGGCGACGGCGACCGCAACATGATCGTGGCCCCGGGCCTGTTCGTGACGCCGAGCGACAGCCTCGCGCTGCTTGCCGCCCACGCCCACCGGGCGCCGGGCTACGCGGGTGGGCTGGCCGGCATCGCCCGCTCGATGCCCACGAGCCGCGCCGCCGACCGGGTCGCGGCGGCTCTGGGCATCCAGGCCTACGAGACGCCCACCGGCTGGAAGTTCTTTGGGAATCTTCTCGATGCCGGCCTGATCACCCTGTGCGGCGAGGAGAGCGCCGGCACCGGCTCGAACCACGTGCGCGAGAAGGACGGACTTTGGGCGGTGCTGCTCTGGCTCAACATCCTGGCCGCCACCGGCGAGCGCGCCGACGCGCTCGTGCGGGCGCATTGGCGCACCCACGGCCGCGACTACTACGCCCGCCACGACTACGAGGAGGTGGATTCCGACGCCGCCAACGGCCTGATGGATGCGCTCCGGGAAAAGCTCGCCGGGCTGCCGGGCACGCGGCTCGGCGACCTCACGGTCTCGACGGCCGACGAGTTCGCCTACCGCGATCCCGTCGATGGCTCGCTCACCGAGCACCAGGGTATCCGCATCGGCTTCGCCGAGGATGCCCGCGTGGTCTTCCGCCTCTCGGGCACCGGCACCGCCGGGGCGACGCTCCGGGTCTATCTGGAGCGCTACGAGGCCGATCCGACCCGGCTCGATCTGCCCGTCTCGGAGGTACTGGCCCCGGTCGTGGCGGCGGCCCGCGCCGTCGCGGAGATCGAGCCCCGCACTGGCCGGGCCGAGCCGAGCGTGGTGACCTGAAAATCCCGGGTTTCCAAAGGGCTCAGCCCTTCGGCGAGGTATCGGGGCTGAGCCCGATAGCAGGGCTCAGCCCGGCACCCCCGGCGAAGGTCGCTCATTGATCCTCGGTTCGCGCATAGACCCGCAGGCGATGCCCGTCCGGATCGACGGCGACGAAGCTGCGGCCGAAATCGAGATCCGTCGGTGCCAGGACGATCTCGGCGCCCTTCGCCCGCCAGGCGTCGTGGAGCGCGTCCACGCGCGCGGCTCCGTGCACTCGGAAGCCGATCTCGCCTCCGCCGCCCGCTTGCGTGGGGGCCGGCACCACTCCACTTCGCGCCCACAGGCTCAGCGCCAGGCCCGAGGGCAGGGCGAACAGCACGAAGGTCGGGCTCGCCTCGACCGGTTCTCGGTCCAGGAGGGTCGCATAGAGGCGTGCGCTGGCCTTCGGGTCGGTGACGTAGAGAAGGATGTTGCTGGGTTCGGCCATCGGTCGCTCCTGTCCGTGGATGCGCGACCTCGATATCCGGCGCCCCTGCCAGTTTCCGGCAGCATCAATCGGCGGAAGCGGTGATCCCCTCGTTGCGTCGCCAGTCCTTGAGCAGGGCCTGCCGGCGGCGCGGATAGCGCGCGTCGCTCAGTTCGGCTTCGGCGATCCGGTCGGTGCGGAAGTGCCGGAAGCCCTGGCGCAGCTCGCACCAGCCCACCAGGATGCGGGCGGTGTCGAAGAACGCCAGCGCGAACGGCCACACCACCCGCTCCGAGGCTGCGCCCGTCCCGTCGCGATAGCGCAGTGTCAGCTTGCGCTCGGTCCGGATCGCCCTGCGCAGCAGGGCGGGGTCGACCGCGTCGGCTGGGGCCGCGGTGCCGGGGCCGACCAGCAGCGCCGAACCCGCGAAGGTCTCGCGCAGGTCGTCGGGCAGGACCGCGCCGATCCGGGCGAGCGCGCTCCGGGCCGCGCCGCTCAGCCGGTCGTCGGCGCGGTCGGCCACCCAGCGCGACCCCAGGACCAGCGCCTCGATCTCCTCCGGGCTGAACATCAGCGGCGGCAGCAGGAAGCCCGGCCTCAGGACGTATCCGACCCCGGGCTCCCCCTCGATGGCGGCCCCCATCGCCTGAAGGCTCGCGATATCCCGGTACAGGGTGCGCAGGCTGACGCCGGTCTCCCCGGCCAGCACCCGCCCGCTGACGGGCCGCCGGTGGCGGCGCAGGACGTGGAGCAGGTCGAACAGGCGTTCCGAGCGGGACATGCGGCCCTTCTAACGCCCGCGACGCTGCCGTCGGATGACGGCATCGCGGGTTCCGGCCCGTTACGGAGCGAGCGCCTTGACCATGTGCACCGTGATGTCGTCGTCCAGGGTCCGGCCCGGGCCGTCATACGGCTCCTCGCGCTCCACCCGGTAGCCGAGGGATCCGTAGAGGCGCAGGTTCGCCGTGTATTTCTTGTTGGTGTAGAGCCGCAGCCGCGTCAGGCCCGCCCCGGCGGCGATGGTGTCCGCGCGTTTGAGCAGCGTCGTCCCGAAGCCCCGGCCCTGGAAGGCCGGGTGGACCGCGACGTTGACGACCAGCAGGTGGCCGTTCCCTTCGTCGTCCCTTCGCGTGGTCTCGATCAGGGCGGCCAGTTCTTCGTCGATCTGCAGCAGGTCGAAGCGGTGATCCTGCACAGACTTCGCGTAATCGGCACGCATCGGCGTCGGCAGGCGGCCGATCAGCGGGATCCATGCGGCGTAGGCCGCGTCCACCAGAGCCCGGATCGCCGCCGCGTCCGCCGCCTCCGCCTGCCTGATCCGCATCGTCTCCGCCATTCCGAAAGACCGCCTGTGGTTGACCGGGGCCGGCCCATCCCCTAAAGACCCTGCCGTCGATGGGGCTCCGCACGGGGCCCCGTCGCGTTTTCACGCGCACCCGTGGGGGGGATCATCCCGCCCTGTCGTCCCGGCCTTGAGGGTCCGGGAAAAGGAGGGCGCGTTCCTCAATCTCGGTCTCGAGAGGACGCGAAACAATGTCGAAGCGGATTCAGGCGAAGCACAAGCTCGACCGCCGCATGGGCCAGAACATCTGGGGCCGCCCGAAGAGCCCCGTCAACCGCCGCGAGTACGGCCCGGGCCAGCACGGCCAGCGCCGCAAGGGCAAGATGAGCGACTTCGGCACGCAGCTGCGCGCCAAGCAGAAGCTCAAGGGCTATTACGGCAACATCACCGAGAAGCAGTTCCGCCGCTACTACGCCGAGGCGATCCGCCTGCGCGGCGATTCCGGCGAGAACCTGGTCGGCCTGCTCGAGCGGCGCCTCGACGCCGTGGTGTACCGCGCGAAGTTCGTGGCGACCCCGTTCGCGGCCCGCCAGTTCGTCAACCACGGCCACGTCAAGGTCAACGGGATCCGGGTGAACATCCCGAGCTACCAGGTGAAGGCCGGCGACCTCATCGAGGTCAAGGAATCCTCCCGCCAGCTCGAGATCGTCATCGTGGCGACCCAGCTCCCCGAGCGCGACGTGCCGGACTACATCGAGGCCGATCACGCCAAGATGACCGCCCGCGTCACCCGCATCCCCAGCCTGTCCGAGGTGCCCTACCCGGTGCAGATGGAGCCGAACCTCGTCATCGAGTTCTACTCCCGCTGAGTCTCCCGGGATCGCACCCCGTGGCCGAGCCGGCGGCGGGGTGTGGTTCGGGAGTCGGACTTGCGCAAGAAGGGGCTGCCCGCAGGGGCGGCCCCTTTTCGTATCCGGCTCAGCAGCCGTTGCAGATCGTGCCCATCGTGTGGCGCATCTTGCTGTCCCACGCCTTCGAGCGGGCTTCCGCGGCCTTCTGCGCCTTGACCATGGCGACCTCGTTCACCGGCCGGGCCGTACCCGTGGCGGCGGGGCTCGGCGGCTTGGTCTGCCCGGTGGCGGTGATCCTGCGGCCGACCCGGGACCCGTCCGGGGCCGGCGGGCTCTGGGCCAGGGCCGGCGCCGCCCCGAGCAGCACGCCCAGGATCACCGCGTGACGGATCGTTGGCATGGACCTGATCTCCCCGACGGCGGGTTGTCTGCGTGCCCCGCCTCAACTGCCGATGACATTAGGGCCGCACCGGAGCACGTTGCAATTGGATGCGGCGCTAAGCCTTTGTCGCGATGCGCGTGCGCACCCCGAGCCGGTATCCGCACCGGCGGGCAGCCCTCTAGCCGGCCGCGGCGGCGAAATCATGGTGCCCGGGCCGGAGGCGGCCCGGCGAGCCGCCCTGCGTGCATTCCGGAGAAGATCCCCTTGTCCTCGCCCTTGCCCCCGCCCCTGAACCGCCGCGAGGCCGTGGCCGAGGCGCTGGCCCACATCGCCCCGCGCCTGCCCGCCTTCGAGTCCGACGCCGTCCTGGACCGGGCGCTGGCGAGCGCCGGCCTGCGCGGAGCCGCCCCCGGGACCGCCGCGCGCCTCGCCCTTGTGGCCTATGCCCGCCACGTCTTCACCGATTACGACGACCTGCTGGGCGAGGGCTACGACCGCGACAGCGCCCGGCACTTCGTCCTCGACGACCTCAACGCGGCGCTCACCGCCTGGGGCGCCGCGCCGATCCCCGAGGAGGAGCCTGAGGCCGATCCGGAGGGTGAGCCGGACTAGCGCGGCGCCTCACCAGCGAGCCGCCGGCTTTTGGAAGGCGCGTCCGCGAAGGCGGATGTCCGTGTTTCCCCAGAGCCCGGAACACCTAAACCAGGGCATATCCAGCACCAGAGCGTTCGATCGTTCCACGGGCGGCAAGGTGCATCCCGGTCACGCTCACGCCGTCCGTCGCCGCGCGGTCGAGGATGTAACGGCGCGTCGCGATCGCTTCCGCGGGATCGGTGTCCCAGATCACCGTCCAGTCCGGATGCGGCATCTGCAGCAGCCGCGAGTGGATGATGTCGCCCCAGATCAACAACTGCGCCGGTCCGTCCGCGATCATCACGCCCATGTGCCCCGGCGTATGGCCAGGCAGCGGCAGTGCGTGGATGCCGGGTGCAAGTTCCGCTTCGCCGGAGACGCGCCGGATCCGATCGGGATAAGCCGCGAGCACGGCCTGCGCCGTATCGAACATCGGGCTCAAGGCGGTCGGAGCAGAGGCGCGGGCACCGGCGTCCGACCAGTAGGCGGCCTCGCGCTCTTGGAGCACGAGTTCGGCGTTCGCGAACCGCGCGAGGCGGTTCGGCGTGAGGAGACCGCCTGCGTGGTCGGCGTGGAGATGGCTCAACCAAACGGTCTCGACCTGATCCGGCCGTACGCCTTCCGCCGCCAGCGCCGCGGTCACCCGGTTGAACCCCGGTCCGAGCACGGTGCCGCAGCCTGCATCCAGCAGCCAGTGGCGGTCCCCACGTCGAATTAGGAAGGCGTTGACCGGCTCCGGTGACGGCCCTTGCGGGGGTAGGCCCGCCCCCGTCAGCAAGGCATGCCCGGCCGCGCAGTCGGACGACGGGATCATGCTCGGTTCCAGCGGAAACAGTCCATCCCGCAAGGGTGTCACCGTGAACGCGCCGATCTTGTACGGGCCTGCTACGGGCGCCCCCGCGGCCGGCCCGTACAGGCCGAGCGGTAGAAGGGCCGAGGCGGCCAACAGGCCGCGGCGAGAGAGGTGAAGGGCCATGGCGGGCTCCACGAAGAGGGACGCCGCTATCCTCCGGACCGCGCCGGGACGGGGCCAGGGCAGACCACCCGCGGATGCCCGGGCATTCTTCCCGACCTTGCGGAACACAGCTTGCGCGCCGGGACGTTCCAAGTGCCAAGTCGGCGTGCGACGTCAGCGCCCCACTCCGAGTCCGGCCGATTCATCCATGAGCCTGCCCGCACATCTTGGCCTCCGCCTCCTTGTGATCGCCATGCTGTGCCTGGCCGGAGCGGTCGCATGGACTTCCTGGGAGGCGCACGCGAGCCTCCACTGGGAGGCCGTAACCTCGGCGGATCGGATCGCCGCGCAGCTCGCGCGCCAGCCGGGCCTCGGCAGCGCCGGTCCGGCAACGATCGCCGCCCCAACTCCGCAGCCCGCCCCGGCTATCCTCACACTCCTGCCGGGGATCTGCGCCGACATCCATCTCGGCGTGGAACTGCCCCGACGCGTCTGCGGTGACTGGGACGGCCTCAATGCCGCTCCTGCGTGGCTTGGCGAGGTGCTCGCGCAGGCAGCCGACGCAGCGCCGCCGACACGGACGATCGTCTACCGGGAGCGGACCATCGGCAGCGTCACGGCTTGGCCCGACCCGATGGCTGCCGCGGCCCGTGTCTGGCGGCGGGTGCGCATGGCGAGTGGGCTCGCGCTCGGTTTGGTTGCGGCGACAGTGCTTCTCAACTGGCTCGCCGTGGCACGGCTTGTCGCGCCCGCCGGCCGGATCGTGCAAGGGCTGGAGAGCCTCGACGCGGCCCGCATCCGGTCTCCCCTGCCGCGCTTCACCGCAGGCGAGTTCGATCGGATCGCTCTCGCCTGCAATGCACTGGCCGACCGGCTCATAAGCGCTGAAGCCGAGCGCGCTCACCTGTTGCAGCGGCTCGTCACGGTCCAGGACGAGGAACGCCAGGCGCTCGCGCGCGACTTGCACGACGCCTTCGGCCAGTGCCTCGCCGCCGCCGGCGCACGCGCCGCCGCGATCGAACTGTCCGCGCCCCTGGATCGGGAGGACCTGCGCGAGGATGCTCGCGGCATCGAGGCTGTCGTCGCCACCATGCGCGAGAGCCTGCGCGGAGCATTGGCCCGCCTCGAACTGCCGGACCTGGCCGAAGCCGGGCTGGCGGACGCCCTCCGTAGCCTCGTCACAGACTGGCGGGCGCAACTCAGGGCCGGCCCCGCCCTTCATCTCGACGTAACGGGCGACCTCGCCGGGATGCCGGCGGACACGTCGGCGAGCCTCTACCGCGTCGCGCAGGAGCTTCTGACCAACGCCCTCCGCCACGGCCAACCGAGCCGGGTCTTCCTGCGGCTGGATCGGGCGGGGGCCGGTACGCGGGCGGTGACGCTTACCCTGGACGATGACGGCGGGGGCGACGTGGCCCGCACGGCGTCGGCCGCCGGCCGCGGCCTCGTCGGTATCCGGGCGCGGCTCGCCGCGCTGGGCGGCAGCCTGTCGCTCACCGGCACCGGCAGCGGCATCCGCGCCTGCGCGACCATACCGGCAACGGGTTGAAGACGCACATGGCCACGACCATCCTCCTCGTCGACGACCATCCCGTCGTGCGCGAGGGCTATCGCCGCCTGATCGAGCGACAGCCCGGCCTCGTCGTGACGGGAGAGGCTGAGAGCGCCGCTGCTGCTTACGGCCACTATAAGGCGCTCGCACCGGATCTCGTGATCCTTGACCTGTCGCTGCCCGGGCCGAGTGGCATCGAGGCCATCCGGCACATCCGGCAGTGGGACGGGGCAGCCCGCATCCTCGTGTTCAGCATGCGCACGGGGGCGGTGATTGCGCGCCAAGCCTTCGCAGCCGGCGCGAGCGGCTATGTCAGCAAAGCCAGTCCGCCGCGCGAACTTTTGGCCGCGGTGGCCGCCGTGCTGCGGGGCGAGCGGGCGATGAGCGCCGACATCGCCTGCGCGATTGCGCACGACCAAGTGACGGGTGGGCGCGCGGCTTTGGACGACCTGAGCCCGCGGGAGCTTGAAATCTTGAGCCTGACGGCGGGGGGGATGACTGCGCGGGCTGTGGCCGAAGCGCTGTGCTTGAGCCTGAAGACGGTGCATAACAATCTCTCGCTTATCCGGGCCAAGCTCGGCGCGCTTACCGATGCGCACCTCGTTTGGATCGCTGCCGGGGCTGGGCTCGTGTCGCCTTTCGAGCGCCCATCCATCGAAGGATGATAGGACGGCGCCCGTTTTCTCGACCGCCCCACCAACGGCCGACCAGCAGGCCCCCGCCAACGCTCCGCTCAGCCCTCGGCCACGAGCTTGCCCGGCCCGGATCCGCCGTTGCGAATCGTTTCCGGTTCCCCTAGCCTCGGCACTGTCGCGCTCGCATGAGGGAGGAGACCGCATGAGCATCGTCTATGCCGTCCGCCCCGCAGGGATCGTCCGCGCCCCCGCGCGGATCGGCTAGCCGCCGACCGCTGGCGCCCGGCCTCACGGCCCCGGCGTCCCCGAGCCCCTCCCCCGTCTGACCGCGCCCGCCCGCGTCGCATCCGATGCCGGGCCGGCGTTTCCCGGAGCCGACGCCGACGCGTCGGGCTTATGCATGTCCCTGTCCCCTCCCCGGCGGGTGGGCGCGGTCCGCCGCGTGCTCGCCTTCGTCGTCCGCGGCTGGCGCCTGCGCTGGCCCCTCGTCGCCGGCCTCTCCGGCGCGATCACCCTCGCGACCTTCGCGGAGGTGCTGCTGCCGCTCTATGCCGGCCGGCTGGTCGACGCGCTCACCGGCCCCGACCGGCAGGCGGCGCTGGAGGCGGCGCTGCCCGCCTTCCTGGCGATGACGGCGCTGGGCCTCGCCACCGCGCTGCTGCGGCACGTCGCCTGGAGCCTGGTGGTGCCGCTCACCCTCCACACCATGAGCGACATGGCCCGGGACGGCTTCGCCCGGGTCCAGCGCTTCTCGACCGAGTGGCACGCCAACACCTTCTCGGGCTCCACCGTGAGAAAGATCTCGCGCGGCATGTGGGCCCTCGACGGGCTCAACGACACGCTGCTGCTGGCGCTGCTGCCCGCCCTGGTGGTGCTGCTCGGCACCGCCCTCGTGCTCGGCCTGCACTGGCCGGCCCTCGGCGCCGTGGTGGCGCTGGGCGCCGCCGCCTATGTCGGCGCCACCGCCCTCCTGGCGACCCGGGTCATCGCCCCCGCCTCCGCGCTCTCCAACGCCCTCGACACGCGGCTCGGCGGCGCCCTCAGCGACGCGATCGGCAACAACGCCGTGGTCAAGGCCTTCGGCGCGGAGGCCCGGGAGGAGGCGCGCCTCGGCCGGCTCCTGGCCAAGTGGCAGCGGCGCACGCACCGCACCTGGATGATCATCACGTGGAGCGGCACCGGCCAGCTCGGGCTGCTGCTCGCCCTGCGCACCGCCATCGTGGCCACCGCCCTGTGGCTGTGGTGGCGCGGGGAGGCGAGCCCGGGCGACGTCGCCTACGTGCTCACCACCACCTTCGTGGTGCACGGCTACCTGCGCGACATCGGCGGCCACATCAACCACCTGCAGCGGGCGGTCAACGAGATGGAGGAACTGGTCGCCCTGGCGGACGAGCCCGTCGGCGTCGCCGACCGGCCGGGGGCGGCCCCGCTCGCGGTCGCGGGCGGGACGATCCGCTTCGAGGCCGTGCGCTTCCACTACGGCGCCCACGGGCATCCGCTCTACGACGGGCTGTCGGTGACGATCCCGGCGGGCCAGCGGGTCGGGCTCGTGGGGCGCTCGGGCTCGGGCAAGACCACCTTCGTCAAGCTGATCCAGCGGCTCTACGACGTCTCGGGCGGGCGCGTGACCATCGACGGGCAGGACGTGGCGGCCGCGAGCCAGGACAGCCTGCGGGCGCAGGTCGCGATCGTGCCCCAGGAGCCGGTGCTGTTCCACCGCTCGCTCGCCGAGAACATCGCCTATGCCCGGCCCGGCGCCTCGGCGCAGGCGATCGAGCGGGCGGCCCGGCTCGCCAACGCGCACGCCTTCATCGCCCGGCTGCCCGACGGCTACGCCACCCTGGTGGGCGAGCGCGGGGTCAAGCTCTCGGGCGGCGAGCGCCAGCGGGTGGCCCTCGCCCGCGCCTTCCTGGCGGACGCGCCGATCCTGATCCTCGACGAGGCGACATCGAGCCTCGATTCGGAATCCGAGGCCCTGGTGCAGGAGGCGATGGCGCGGCTGATGCACGGCCGCACCGCCCTCGTGATCGCCCACCGCCTCTCGACTGTGCGGGCGCTCGACCGCATCCTCGTGTTCGACCACGGCCGCATCGTCGAGGACGGCCCCCACGCCACCCTCATGCGCCGCCCGGGCGGGGCCTACCGCGCCCTGTTCGAGCGGCAATCGGTCCTGGCGGACAGCGCGTGACGGGCCGGTCCGCCCGCCCCCGGGCGGTCGCGCCGGCCGGCGCCTTGCTGTAGGACACGCGCCGGATGCGGCCGGATTCGGCCGCGGACGCTTCGGAGCACGACAGCATGAAGATCAGCGCGCGCAACGTCCTCAAGGGCACCGTGGTCTCGGTCGACAAGGGCTCGACCACCGCCCACGTGAAGATCGAGATCAGCCCCGGCCAGGTGGTCACCGCCGCGATCACCAACGAGGCGGTCGATTCGCTCAAGCTCGTGGCCGGCGGCCCGGCCTACGCCGTGGTGAAGGCCTCCGACGTGATGGTCGCGGTCGACTGAGCCTTCCATGGGGGCCGGGGCGGTCATTGCGCCCGCCCGGCGCCCGCATTACGCCGGCCCGGCGGGCTCCCGGGCGGGGCCTGCAGGTCCGATGACCCTAGGGAGTGGCCCGTGAAGACCGTGCTCGGCATCGAGACCACCTGCGACGAGACCGCCGCCGCCGTGGTGTCCGTCGATGAGGACGGGGCCGCGCAGATCCGCGCCAACGAGATCCTGAGCCAGATCGCCGAGCACGCCGCCTATGGCGGCGTGGTGCCGGAGATCGCCGCCCGGGCCCATGTCGAGGTGCTCGACCGGCTGATCGCCCGCGCCCTCGACCGGGCCGGGATCGGGTTTCCCGACCTCGACGGGATCGCGGTCGCGGCCGGGCCCGGGCTGATCGGCGGCGTGCTGGTCGGCCTGGTCACCGCCAAGACCCTGGCGCTGGTGACCCGCAAGCCGCTGCTCGCGGTCAACCACCTGGAGGCCCACGCGCTCACCGCGCGGCTGACCGACAACCTGCCCTTCCCGTACCTGCTGCTGCTCGCCTCGGGCGGCCACACCCAGCTCGTCGCCGTGCGCGGGGTCGGCGACTATGTGCGCCTCGGCTCCACGGTGGACGACGCCATCGGCGAGGCCTTCGACAAGGTCGCCAAGCTCCTGGGCCTCGGCTACCCCGGCGGCCCCGAGGTCGAGCGCATGGCCGAATCGGGCGATCCCGAGCGCTTCGACCTGCCCCGGCCGATGCTGGGCCGGCGCGAGGCGGATTTCTCCCTGTCGGGCCTCAAGACCGCCCTGCGGATCGAGGCCGAGCGGATCGCGCCGCTGGCCGAGCGCGACGTCGCCGACCTGTGCGCGAGCTTCCAGGCCGCCGTGGTCGACGTGGTGGTGGACCGCGCTCGGGTCGCCCTGCGCGCGTTCTCGGGCGTCGCCGGCCGGCCCACCGCCCTGGTGGCGGCAGGCGGCGTCTCGGCCAACGGCGCGATCCGGCGGGCGCTGGCGGCGCTGGCCGGCGAGGCGGGCCTCGGCTTCGTCGCCCCGCCCCTGCCGCTGTGCGGCGACAACGGCGCCATGATCGCCTGGGCCGGGCTGGAGCGGCTGCGGCTCGGGCTCGTCGACGACCTGACGGCGCCGGCCCGCCCCCGCTGGCCGCTCGCCGCCGATCCGGCCCGGGACGCGGTCCCGGCCGGATGAGCGCCGCCGCCGACCGGCGCGCGCACTGGCGGGACCTCGTCGCGCGCCGCCTGCCCGAGGCCGCCCGGCCCGGCTGGCCGGTCCGCCTCGACCATTGCTTCGCCCGCATCCTCCTGGACAACGCCTGCGGCGGCCCCTGGCGCGACAGCGTGGCGGCGCCCGCCCACGCCACCATGCCCGCCGACGGCCTGGAGCACGCGATCGCCCTCGGGGAGGCGGTGCTGGCCGGCACCGCCGACCTCGCCCTGCTGAACCGGCGCTCCCTGGCTTGGCGCGGCAAGATTGCAACCGCCCCGGTGCCGGATCATCTCCGTGACGGCGACCTGCTCCTGCGCCGCTGGCGTCCGGCCGACACGGCGCCCTTCGCGGCGCTCAACGCCGATCCGGCGGTGATGGAATTCTTCCCCCGGCCCCGGACCGAGCCGGAAAGCGCCGCCGAGGCGGGCAGCTACGACCGGCGCTTCGTGGCGGACGGGTTCGGCCCCTGGGCCCTGGAGCGGGACGGCCGGTTCGTCGGCTTCGTCGGCGCGTTCCGGATCATGCGGGCCATGCCGTTCCCGGGGGGCGAGCGGGTCGGCGCGACGATCGAACTGGGCTGGCGCCTCGCCCGGGACGCCTGGGGCCAGGGGCTTGCCACCCGGGCGGCGCGGCTGACGCTGGCCGACCTCGCCGGGCGCTGCGGCATCCGGGCGGTCGTGGCGTATGCCGCGTCCGGCAACCGCCGCTCGCAGGCGGTGATGGAGCGCCTCGGCATGGTGCGGGCGGGCACGTTCGCGCATCCGGCGGTGCCGGAGGGGCCGCTGCGCAGCCACGTGCTGTATCGGCTCGAACAGGCGGGGGTTTCGGCATGAGCGCACCCATCAACGTCGTCGGCGGCGGTGCCTGGGGCACGGCGCTGGCCAACGCGGCCACGGCCGCCGGGCATCCCGTGACCCTCTGGCTGCGCGACCCGGAAGCCGCCGCCAGGCTCGACGCCGAGCGGGAAAACCCGCGCTACCTGCCGGGCGTGCCGCTCCAAGCTGGCATCCACGCCACAGCGCTCTCCGAAAAACTCGCGGGCGCCCGGGCGACCCTGCTGGTCGTGCCCGCCCAGACCGTGCGTGGCGTGCTGGAAGCCCTGCGCGCCCCCCTCGCCTCGGCCGGGCCGGTGATCCTCTGCGCCAAGGGCATCGAGCGCGGCAGCGACAGTTTTTTGAGTGCGGTGGCCGAAGCGGTCCTGCCCCCGGGAACGCCGGTGGCGGTCCTGTCCGGCCCGAGCTTCGCGGCCGACGTCGCCCGCGGCCTGCCCACGGCCGTCACCCTGGCGGCGACGGATCCCGGGCTCGCCGCGTCGTTGAGTGCCCTGCTCTCGGGGCCGAGCTTCCGGCTCTACCACACCGACGACGTGCGCGGCGTCGAGATCGGGGGCGCCGGCAAGAACGTCCTGGCCATCGCCTGCGGGATCGTGGCCGGCCGCGGGCTGGGCGAGAGCGCCCGGGCGGCCCTGATCGCCCGCGCCTTCGCCGAACTGATGCGCTTCGCCCGGGCCTTCGGGGGCCGGCCCGAGACCCTGATGGGCCTCTCGGGCCTCGGCGACCTCGTGCTCACCGCCTCCTCGCCGCAATCGCGCAACTTCGCCTTCGGCCAGCGCCTCGGCGCCGGGGCGAGCCCGGAGGCGGCCTCGGGCGGCAAGCTCGCCGAGGGCGCCTTCACGGCCGCGGCCCTGGCCGGCCTGGCGGCGGCCCGGTCGATCGACATGCCGGTGGCCCAGGCCGTCGCGGCGATCGTGACGGGCCGGGCCGGCGTCGAGGACGTGATCGCCGGCCTGCTGGCCCGGCCGCTGCGCGGCGAGATGGATTAGGATCTGAGTTTACGTAGCTTGACCGTGGGGTCGCCGCTTTCAGTCCGACCCTGTCACCCGGGCTTATGCGTCGCCGGGGGGGCAGGCTTGGGCTTGGTGCGCACAAGCACCCTCGGGCTGCAGTAACAGCGATCGAGCAGCCGCGGGGCGACCTGTGGGTGGCGCGGCCGGGGGAGTGGGCCGGAAACGCAGCGGTACGCGTTCCTCGACTTCGGAGGCCATTAACGGCATCATTCGACGATCGCGATGACCGAGTACCCATCATGTCGTCCTACACGGCCCTGATCGAAGATACCGAAGAGATCGGCTTCGTCACCGCCCAAGCGCGGGTGGGCGAATGGCGAGATCGTATCAATGCGCTTTATCGCCAATTAAAGGACTGGTCCCCGACTGAATACAAATGGGATACCTCGCAGCATCTTACGATGCACGAGGAAATGATGAAAAATTACGGCATCGATCCCATTGAACTTCCCGTTCTCAATATCGACGACGCTTCTAGCTGGAAGGCCAAGATCATACCGTACGGGCTGTGGATCATCGGCGGAGACGGCCGGCTCGATCTGCTCACCAAGTCGCGGCGTTACCTGATCACGGGGGTTCCCCCGAGCGCGGGTTCGGGGTGGCGCATCTCCGATCCGGGATCCCGTCGGGACACAGAAACTTTGAATCAATCCTCTTGGCTCGCCGCGCTGCAATGAATTTGGTGCCGCAAATTCTCGCAGCCTACACAGAGACCGAAAATTATCTGTTGGGCGAACTAAACAGTGCGCTCAATGACAGCAACCTCCCGCGCCAAGCGATCCTCCAAGATTACCGGCGTTTCAACGACAATGCGTATTTTGTGTAGCTATGGGGCCAGCTCGAAAATGAGATCAACGCGAAGTTTGTAGCGATGATCACGGCTGGCCAGGCGCATACTGATTGGTCCGAGCGCCGAAAGTTTTACAATTATAATTTAGATAAAACAAGATTTGAGGACCGACTGTCACTGTTGCTCGACAAGCAGGCTGGAAGGGGGAGCGAGTGGGCGCTCGCAATGCGATACTATGGGTACCGGAACAAGATCGCGCACGGGGAAAGCAACAGAACCGGCATTGACGTGACCACCGTGATCGGCGTGCTCTACCAAGTACAATCGGCGCTTACGGTCTGACTTCAACGCTCGTTCTGGGGTGAAATGCGGTGCGGTCGCCGCGCAAGACCGTGCCGCCGCTCGCGGTGAGCGCGGCGACCTGAACCGAGGGGGGCCGATCTGCGCTTTCGCAGCCCCGAGATATCGAGGCCGTTTTCGGAACGGCCTTTGCAAAGACCAGGGGGCACTGGCCAAGCGGAACAGTCCAATACCGAATGCTCCTGCAATCACCGTGAAAGGGTTGGGTCCGAGACCTTTTGCGGATCCAAGGCAGGGTCCGGCGTTCCCTGGAGCCGGTGAGGCGCGCACTGCACCCCGGACGACACGATCGGGCTGCTAACCCCTCCGGTGCTCCCGGAATGCCGCCGTGATCGCCCGGAGCGCGTCCTTGCTGCGCGGATCGGTCAGGGACGAGTGCAGCACCAGGGCGAGCGAGGGGATCGGCGGGAGCCTCAGCGCGTCGCCGACATCGATCACGTCGGCCGGGGCGAGCCGGCGCGGGAAGGCCGAGACCGCCAGGCCGGCCGACAGGGCCGCGCTGATCGCCGCGGTGCCGCCGACGAACACCTCCGTCCAGGGAATCCCGGCCCGGTCCAGCAACTGGATGGCGACGTCCCGCACGGAGCAGCAGGGCGACGTCGCGGCCAGGCGCAACGGCTCGCCGGCCCGGTGCTCGAAATGCGGGGCCGCGAACCAGCCGAAAAGCTCCGGCCCGAGGATGTCGCCGTCGCGCCGGTCGTCGTCGCTGCGGATGATCACCGCGTCCAGCGTGCCGGCCTCGAACCCGTCCAGTAGGGGGCGGGCGTTGTCGAGCAGCACCTCGATCGCCAGAGCGGGATCGAGGGATTTCAGCCGGGCGAGCAGCCCCGGCACCTCCGGTCCCATGACGTGGGCGGCGATCCCCAGCCGGAAGCGGCGGCGCGGTTCGGTGAGGCCCGCGACCGCGCGCTCATGCGCGGCCAGGAACGCCCGCGCCGCACCGATGAAGATCTCGCCCTGCGCCGAGAGCCGGACCTGGCGGGGCGTGCGCTCGATCAGCCGCTGGCCGAGCCTGTCCTCCAGCCGCCGCAGCTTCACGCTGACGGCGCCCTGCGTCACCCCGAGCGCCTCGGCGGCCCGGGTGAAGCTCCGGTGGTCCGCCACCGTCACGAAGGTCCGGACCGCGTCGACGTCCAGGGTCAGCACCGGCACCATCCAGTTTCGTCATCACTGAAATAGAGTGCCATTCGATTGTGTTGTGATCAAGCACGCGCGAAGCTCGCCGCGTCCGCGTGTCGCCCACGAAGGTGCCGATCCATGACGAGCAAGTTTGGTGACCTCGAAGATCTGTCCGGATCCCTGCGTGGGGCCGATCCGGGTCTGGTTCCCGTCGATCGCAGGACCGGGAATACCCTGGCGCTCGCCGCGATCTGCCTGTCCGCCCTCATGCTGGGGCTGGAGATCTCCAGCATCCCGGCGATCCTGCCGACCCTGGAACGCGTCCTCGGGGCCGATTTCCGGCAGCTTCAATGGATCATGAACGCCTACACGGTGGCCATGACCACCTGCCTGATGGCGATGGGGACCCTGGCCGACCGGTTCGGCCGCAGGCGCGTGTTCCTGATCGGCGTGGCGGCGTTCGGGGCGGCCTCCCTGGTCTGCGGGCTGGCGCCGAGCGCCCCGATGCTGATCGCGGCCCGGGTCCTCCAGGGGGCGAGCGCCGCCGCCATGCTGGCCTGCCAGACCGCTTTGCTGTCCCACCAGTTCCGTGACGGCGCCGAGCGCGGAAAGGCCTATGCCTGGTGGGGGATCGTGTTCGGGTTCGGCCTGGGCTTCGGCCCGCTGGTCGGCGGCGTCACGGTCGCGGCCCTGAGCTGGGCCTGGGTGTTCCTGGTCCACGTCCTGCTGGCGGTCGTCACCCTGGGTCTGGCCCGGGCCGGCGTCGTCGAATCCTCCGATCCGCACGCCCGGCGCGTCGACGTCGCCGGCATCGCGACGCTGTCGTTCGCGGTGTTCAGCTTGGTCTACCTGATCACCCGCGGGCAGCCGCTTCACGGGGACGACCCCGCGAGCCTGCTGGCGCTCGCCGGCGCCGCGAGCCTCGGGGCGTTCGTCGTGGTCGAGACCCGGGTGGCGCGGCCGATGTTCGACGTCGCGGCCTTCCGGAACCGTCGCTTCGCGGGCGCCCTGCTCGGATCGAGCGCGATGAACTTCAGCTTCTGGCCGTTCGTGATCTACCTGCCGATCTATTTCCAGACGGTGCTGGGCTACGACGGCGTGACCGCGGGCCTCGCGCTCCTGGCCTACACGCTGCCGACCCTCGTGGTGCCGCCCCTGGCGGAGCGCCTGCTCCTGCGCCACGGCCCTGGCGTGGTCATCCCGCTCGGCCTGTTCACCATCGGCGCCGGCTTCCTGCTGATGCGCGCGGCCGCCACCGGCGCGCAGGCGGGCTGGCTGACGCTGCTGCCCGGCTGCCTCCTGGCCGGCACCGGGCTCGGCCTCACCAACACCCCCGTCACCAACACCGCCACGGGCGCCCTGCCGCCGGAGCGCGCCGGGATGGCCGCGGGCATGGACATGAGCGCGCGGATGATCGCCCTGGCCGTCAACATCGCCCTGATGGGCTTCCTCCTGCTCCAGGGCGTCCGGGCGGGTCTCGCCCCGCTGGCGCAGGGGGCGGCGCTCGACACCCTCGCGGAGACGGTGGCGGCCGGCAATCCGGCGCTGGCCGACGCCGGCGACGTGACGGCATCGATCGCCCGGCAGGCGCTGGTCCGGGGCTTCGACGGGGTCATGCTGTATGGCGGGCTCTGCGCCTGGGCCTTCGCGGGGGCCAGCCGGCTCGTGCTCGGCCGCAACGGGCGGTGAGCCGGGGCCGGAGGGGCCTGTCCGCGCCGGGGACAGCTGCGCTATGGGGGCCGTGTCGCCGCGACGGGGCGGCCCCGCGAGAGACGGCGTGATGGCGTACTGGCTGTTCAAATCCGAGCCCGCGACCTGGTCGTGGGACCAGCAGGTCGCGGCCGGCGCGGTCGGCACCCACTGGAACGGCGTGCGCAACCACCTCGCCAAGAAGCACCTGATGGCCATGCAGGTCGGCGAGCGGGGCTTCTTCTACCACTCGAACGAGGGCAAGGCGGTGGTCGGCATCGTCGAGGTGATCCGACCCTACTACCCCGACCACACCGACGAGACCGGCCGGTTCGGCATGGTCGACCTGAAGGCCGTCGCGGCGCTGCCCCGGCCGGTGACGCTGGACGCGATCAAGGCCGATCCGGCGCTGGCCGACATGGTGCTGGTGAACAACTCGCGCCTGTCGGTGCAGCCGGTCACCGAGGCCGAGTGGGACCGCATCCGCGCCGTGGCCGAGACCCCGTAAGGTCCCGGTTTCGAAAGGTCCGAGACCTCTTGCGGGTTCGGGGGCGGAGCCCTGGTGTCGGGCTTCGCCCGATGATCGGGGGCTCCGCCCCCGATCAT